>NZ_JBHYXD010000043.1:0-31507 GCF_042751995.1 Streptomyces sp. NPDC059371
ACACCCCCGGCGTTGGGGTGGGACGATATATTTTTAAACCACCCCCCTGATACCCGCCGCGGCGGGGGGTTATTGACCCGGGGCCGGGGGCATAATAACCGGGCACGCCCCGGGGAGAACCCCCCGGGGCCATGCCCGTTGTGCGCGTGCGGACCGGATCAGCCGGTGACCGCGGCTCCGTCCGTCTCGCCGGCCACCCGCTGGGCGGGGACCACGTCGGCGGCGACCACCTCGGCGAGGTCGACGTCCACGACGTCGGCCGCCGTCACGCTCTGCTGGCCGAGGTTGCGCCGCTCGGCCTCGAGCGCCAGCCCCCGCACCGCGGCGTTGAACTGGTCGATGGAGGCCGGCTCGTCCGGGCCGAGCAGGTAGCGCTTGAGTTCCTTGCGGCCCTCGGCCTGCGCGTCCGCGGCCGGATCGGCCACCGCCGCGAGCAGCTCGCCCAGCCCGGCGGCCGAGTTGGTCAGGATCACCGCGGCACGCACCGCGGTGTTCTGGCGCTTGAACTCCTCGGCGCCGAGCTCCGCGGAGTCGGTGACGGCGTACGGCTTGCCGCTCGCGATGAAGTCGGAGACGACACTGGAGATGTCCGAGACCATCGCGTCGGAGACGTTGAAGCAGTCGTACAGGCGCGGCTCGGCACCCGTGATGACACGGTGCTCGGCGGCACCGAAGGAACGCCAGTAGGCGTCGTTCCACTCGGCGCGCAGCCGGGCGGTCTCGGCGTGCCGGGCCGCGTCGACCATGCCGTCGCGGGTGGCCTCGGCCTCGTCGCCCTTCTCGCCGCCGGTGCCGGACAGCTCGGCGATACGGGCCTCGATGCGGGTCAGGTCGGCCTTGGCCTGCGCCTGGACGGCCGCGTCGACGGCGAAGCGGGCGTCGCCCGCGCGCTCCGCGCCGGCCTTCTCGACCAGGGCGGTGATCCGCTTGTGCGCGGCGCCGGCCTCGGCGCTGACGGTGCCCGTGAAGGGGTGCGGCTTGTACAGGACACGGACCGGCGGGTCGGCCGCGACCAGCTTCTTCACGATGTTCTCGCCGGCGAGAACGATCGAGGTGTTGCCGGGGTTGCCGTCCCAGCCCTCCCAGGTCGGCGCGTACAGGACCGTCGGGACGCGGCCGTCGGGCACGCCCTGCCAGGTCTGGATCGGGGCGAGCTGCGGGCGGCCGACCTCGACGATGTCGTCGTCACGGACGCCGACGTCGGCTATCGCGTAACGGTCGCGGCCCGCGCGGCCCGCGGTCCACACCTCGTCGTAGGCCTTGCTGAACGGGTTGACGCTGGCGAGCTTGTCGCTGTCGCCGTGGCCGATGAAGACGTGCTGGATGGTGGGCACGCGCAGCATGTGGATGTTCTTGCCGACGTTCGCCGCGTAGAGCGCGACACGCACCGTCGACAGGTCCATGTTCATCAGGTGCACCCCTCCGGGCACGCAGATGACCGGCACCGTGGTGGGCGCCATGCGGTCCAGGATCGCCCGCTCGCGGAGGATGATCAGCGGCCGGGTGTCGAGCTGCTCCATCGTCTCGAGCCACATGTTGACCTGGTACGCGGAGTCCTTGGAGCCCGAGAAGTAGAGCACCGTCTCCGGGCGGTGGTCGGCCAGCCAGTCGTCGACGGCCGCGAGGACCTTGTCGGCGTTCGGCGGGATCCTCCGTCCGCGCACGAACGGGACGAGCGCCGCGACGTAGCCGAAGGCCAGCAGCACGGACACGGCGACGCCCGCGAAGCCGTAGACGTTGTTGTCGGTCGCCCCGGTGACCAGGAGGCCGACGACGGCCACCAGGTCGAGGTGGAGCATCTTCTCCGTGGACCGGGCCAGCAGCCCGCGCGGCGGCGCGTCCGGGATGCGCACACGCGAGCCCAGGTCGACGTTGCGGGTGGCGACGGGCATCTTGCGGCGCAGCCGTATCAGCGTGATCAGCGCGCCGTGCGGTGCCTGGAAGCCGTAGAAGGCCAGGAAGCACGCGATGGCCGCGTAGAACACCATGCTGTTCGACAGGTCGAGCCGCGCCAGGAGCAGGACGAGCAGCAACTGCCGGATCAGGAACCGGATGGACAGACCGGCCCGCACCTTGCTGAGGCGGTTGACCAGATAGCTGCCTCGCCGGTGCAGATAGTGGTCCGCCAGGTACGTCACGGCGGCCGCGGCCGCGAAGGCGCCGACGCTCGGCAGGAGCGCGGCGAGCATCAGAGCGGGGAAGCCCAGCATCATGAGGGCCGCCGCCGCCAGCTCGGCCGCGCTACCCACCCGGGCAACGCGAATAGCGGTGGAAATCACGGAGAAACCTGCTCTTGAGGGGTGAGTGCCGGTTTCGATACCAAAAGTACTTTTGATACCGAAGAGGAACCAATAAGCGAAAAGTGAACTCTACGGACTCAGGCCCTTGTGAATACGCGGCGAAGGCGCGGACACAAAGGCCTGAATTCCGAAAGACTATTCGTTTTTGATTATGCCACGCCGTCCTGGCGGTCCAGGACCGCGGCCAGAGCCGCCTCGAAGCCGGAGGCACGGCCCGCGCCGGCCGTCGGGTCCTGCTGACGGACGTCGATGACGTGACCGGTGAGTTCGGAGAGCAGAACGTCCAGCGAGGTGTGCGCGACGGCCTCGGAGGACAGCAGCGAGCCCGCGGGCTCCTGGCCGAACGCCTTCGTGCGCATGGGGGTCGCGGTGCGCTCGGGGTTGATGCAGTTGACGCGGATACCGTCGCCGGCCCACTCGTCGGACAGCGCCTGGGTGAGGTTCACCATGGCGGCCTTGGTCGAGGAGTACAGGCTGTACTCGGCGCGGCCGCGGGTGTAGCTGCTGGATGTGTAGAGCAGGAGCTGGCCCTTGCTCTCGGCCAGGTACTTGTACGAGGAGCGGGCGATCTGCACCGGGGCGAGGTAGTTGACCTTCAGCGCTTCCTCGATGGTCGCGTTGTCCGTCTCCGCCAGCTTGCCGATGCGCAGCACGCCCGCGGTGTTGATGACGTAGTCGATGCGCCCGGTCTCCGCGTACGCCGTGGAGAGCGCGTCGTCGACCTCCTCGGGGTTCTCGACGTGCGTGCCGGTGGTGGAGCGGCCGAGCGCGTACGTCTTGGCGCCGTAGCCCGCGGCGAGCTCGGCTATGTCCTTGCCGATGCCGTACGAACCGCCGAAGACGACGAGGGTCTTGCCCGTGAGCAGCTCACGGTAGGCGTCCTCGTCGGCCTGCTCCGGCGCGGTGGTCGAGGCCAGCTGGAAGAGCTTGTCGGCGATGAAGACGTCGACGGGCTGGGTGACCTTCATGTTGTACTCGTCGCCCGCGACGACGTGGATCGGCACGTCCGGCAGGTACTTGAGCACGACCGAGCAGTCATCCGTGGCCTGGAAGTTGGGGTCACCGGCCGCGACCTTGTAGGCGCGGCGGATGGTGGACAGCTTGAACGCCTGGGGCGTCTGGCCGCGGCGCAGCCGGGAGCGGTCCGGGATCTCGGTGATGAACTCGCCGTCCTCGCCGTGGGTGCGGGTCACGATGATCGTGTCCGCGGACGGGATGGCGACGTCGACGGCCTGGTAGCGCTCCAGGGCCGTGACGCAGTCGTCTATGACGCGCTCTGACAGCAGCGGGCGCACGGCGTCGTGGAAGAGGACGTTGGCGTCCTCGCCCTCGGCCAGACCCTCGCCGAGGGCGGCGATGGCACGCTCGGTCGTCTCGTTCCGCGTCGAGCCGCCCTCGATGACGCGGGTCACCTTGGTGAAGCCCGCCTTCGCGACGATCTTCTCGACGTCCGGCACATAGCCCGGCGCCATGAGCACGATGATGTCGTCGATCGAGTCGGCCTGTTCGAAGGTGGTCAGCGTGTGCTCGATGACCGCCTTGCCGGCGATCTTCAGCAGTTGCTTCGGAATCGACAGACCCACGCGCTGACCGGTTCCGCCGGCCAGGATCACTGCGGTCGTACGGGGCTTGGCAATGTGCTCAGACACAGGTGACCTACCTTGGGGCGACAGGGAACCCGGGAATGGTCCCACCTACGGTTACTGCCATGCAAGGTGAGCGCCGTCTACTGCATATGTGCGCGCAACCGGCCATTCACCTTGCACACAGGCTACTTCGAGGACACAAGGTCGAATTGTCCGGATTTGCTGTGAGTAACTCCACACGTCCCGCCCGGGATCCTCACGCTCTTCTCAGGTGCCCGAGCACCCGGTGACCAAGCACACGGACGAGTTCCCCGAACGCGTCCGGTGAACCGAGCGGATCCCGGCGGCCCGCTCAGGCTCGGCGGCCACCGCGGCGAGCACTCCGTGGAGGGCCTGGGCGGCCGTCTCGGGGTCGATCCCCGGCACGGCCGCCGCGATGCCGGTGGGCGCGGCGTGACCAGGACCTGCACGCGGTCGCGGCCCAGGGCGTCGACGATCCGCGCGACGGAGAGCCGCCCTGGAACTCACGTGAGTCCCAGGGCGGCTCTCCGTCGTACGGGCACATGCGGTTCGTCGTACGGGTCGTGCGCCCGGTCCGTCACACGAGCCGAACGCCCGGCTCCCCCGCGTCGACCCGCAGCCGGGCCAGGGTGCCGGAGGCCGCGTCGGGCTTCAGCACCGTCTCCGCGACGCGCACCTGCGCGTCGATGCCGTCCCGCCGGATGTCGAAGAGGTGGTAGCCGCGGTGGGCGTCGATGAACTTCCAGTGCGGGTTGTCCGCCATGCGCGGGTCCCACTCCCTGTGGAAGACGGTCTGGTCCTGGTCGCCGCCGCTGGCGATGGACGTCCCCACGAACTCGGCTCCCACGACGGCGGACTCGGGGTCGGCGAAGTCCGCCTTGAGGTCGCTGATCATCGTGAGGTGCCGGTCGCCGGTGAGGACGACGGGGTTGCGGATGTCCGCGAACTCCCCCATGAGGGCGTTGCGTTCGGCCTGGTAGCCGTCCCAGGCGTCGTAGTACCAGAGCTTGCCCTCGCCGACCTGGAGGTCGGTCTCGGCCATCATGATCTGCGAGGCGACGAGGTTCCAGCGGGTGGGCGAGTCGCGCATCCCGCGCAGCAGCCACTCCTTCTGCGTGGCTCCGAGCATGGTGAGCACGGGATCGTTCGCGCCCTCCTGGCTCGTCGCCTGATTGCTGCGGAACTGCCGGGTGTCGAGGACGTTCAGCCGGGCGAGGCGCCCGAAGTCGAGCCGCCGGTACATCCGGATGTGCGGTCCGTCCGGGATCGCGGTGGCCCGGACCGGCATGTGCTCGTAGTACGCCTGGTAGGCGGCGGTCAGCCTGGCCACGAAGGCGTCGTGCGTCTGCTTGTCCGGGTCCTGCGGGATCTCCCCGGCGAAGTCGTTGTCGACCTCGTGGTCGTCGAAGGTGACCACCCAGGGGGCGTTCGCGTGCATCGCCGCGAGGTGCGGGTCGCTGCGGTACTGGGCGTACCGGTTGCGGTACTGGACGAGGGTGTACGGCTCCCCGGTGCCCTCGTGGCGGCGCACGGCCGTCGCCGACGGCGAGGACTCGTAGATGTAGTCGCCGACGAACAGGACGACGTCGGGGTCCTGGTCGAGCATGTCGGCGTACGGGGTGAAGTAGCCGTTCTGCCAGTTCTGGCAGGAGGCGAGGGCGACGCGCAGGGAGCCGCCCACGCGGAAGGGGGGCGGCGCGGTGCGGGTGCGGCCCGTCGGGGAGACCTGGCCGTCCGCGCGGAAGCGGTACCAGTACACGCGGTCCGGGCGCAGCCCGCGGATGTCGGCGTGCACGCTGTGGCCGTACTCGGGACGCGCGTACGCGGTGCCGCGGCGCACCGGCTTGCGGAAGCGGGCGTCCTCGGCGATCTCCCACTCGACCGGCACCGCGCGGTCGGGCATGCCGCCGCCGTTCAGCGGGTCGGGGGCGAGCCGGGTCCACAGCACGACCGCGTCGGGCAGCGGGTCACCGGAGGCCACACCGAGACTGAACACAGCGTCGGGCAGAGGGGTTTCGGCCGCACGGGCGGTGCCGGGCAGCTAGAGCTGGGCGGAGGCGGCGGCGCCGAGTACGGCGGCCGAGGCGGTGAGAAAGTGGCGACGATCGCGTGAGACTGCTCCGGGCATCGGCGAACTCCCTTGCGTCGGTTGCCTCTTGGACACCGGGAAGCCCACACGGCACAGCGGCCCACCTCTTGAACAGAGCGCATCGTACGCATGACGAACACACGAGCAACGAACGACCCGCCGCGACAGGGGATTTCGAAGCTCCGCCGGGTGCCTCTGAATCCATCCGGCGGGCCAAGGTCAGTCGTCGAGGGACCGTCCGAAGCGGGAACCGGTCGTGGCCAGGCCCAGGGTGGCCCCGCCGAAGGAGGCCGAACCGCGTGCCGTGATGCCGCCGGAGGCCGCGGAGAAGGTCCACGCGGCGCCGTTGCCCGCGTTCTCGTCCGGGTCGCCGACGACCAGTCCGTCCTTCTTGTCGCCGTCGCCGTCGCCGTCGACGAGGGCCGTCTCGGCGCCGAAGCGGTCCAGCCGCTCGGCCGTCCCGGGCACGCCGGAGGTGCTCTGCGTGAACGACGTGGCGCCGGCACCGGTCAGCCCCGAGGCGCTGCCCCTGAGGACGAGGACGCTGCCCGCGTCGGTGGTGGCGCCGAGGTCATCGCCGGGCAGCCCGGTCGCCACGTCGAGGTAGCCGTCGCCGTCGGTGTCGCCGCCTAGAGCCCCTTGGGGCCAACCCAGTTGACGACCACGGCATGACCGCTGTCCACGCGTCCATCATCGACACCGCCACGGAGGAGAGCAGATCCGCGTATCCGTCGCCGTCGAGGTCGGCCCTGGGGGGAGCGTCCGCTTCCGGAGCGGAACGCGGGGGGGGGGGGGGGGTTGTGTTAATCTCGACCGCCCCCCCCGCGCGACAGCCCCCCGCCGGCGGTGTCTTGGGCGGGCCGGGCGGGGGCGGCGCGGGGGGGCGGGGGGGGGCGACCCACACCCCCCCCCCCCCCGCCACGACTGACAGCCCAGCCGATCGGTTGTCCTGCCCATGCCCTGGGCTTCCCTCGCGTTCACCCGGGGTGGCCTCTGAGCCGGTCGAGACCTGGAACGGCCCCGGGGCGGCTTCCGAGCCGGTCGAGACCTAGAAGGGCTCGAAGTCGTCGTACTCCTTCTCCGACTCGTCCCGCTCGGCCTGCTTGTCCCGGCGGCGCTGGGTGGCGGGGCGCGGGGCGTCGAGGCGGTGGTCCTCACCGCGGCGGCCCAGCATCTCGGCACCGGCCATGACGGTGGGCTCCCAGTCGAAGACGACCGCGTTCTCCTCGGGGCCGATCGCGACGCCGTCGCCGGAGCGGGCGCCCGCCTTCATCAGCTTCTCCTCGACACCGAGACGCGCGAGCCGGTCGGCGAGGTAGCCGACGGCCTCGTCGTTGTTGAAGTCGGTCTGGCGCACCCAGCGCTCGGGCTTCTCGCCGCGCACGCGGAAGAGGCCGTCCTCCTCCTGCGCCACGGTGAAGCCGGCGTCGTCGACCGCCTTCGGACGGATGACGATCCGGGTCGCCTCCTCCTTGGGCTTCGCGGCCCGGGACCGCGCGACCAGCTCGGCGAGCGCGAAGGACAGCTCCTTCAGGCCCATGTGGGCGACCGCGGACACCTCGAAGACGGCGTAGCCGCGCGACTCCAGGTCGGGGCGGACCATCTCCGCCAGGTCCTTGCCGTCCGGAACGTCGATCTTGTTGAGGACGACCATGCGCGGACGGTTGTCCAGACCGCCGTACTGCTTGAGCTCCTCCTCGATGATGTCGAGGTCGGAGATCGGGTCGCGCTCGGATTCGAGGGTGGCGGTGTCCAGGACGTGGACGAGCACGCTGCACCGCTCGACGTGGCGCAGGAACTCCAGGCCGAGGCCCTTGCCCTGGCTCGCGCCGGGGATGAGGCCGGGCACGTCGGCGATGGTGTAGACGGTCTCGCCCGCGGTCACCACGCCCAGGTTCGGGATGAGGGTCGTGAAGGGGTAGTCCGCGATCTTCGGCTTGGCGGCGGACAGGACCGAGATGAGCGAGGACTTGCCGGCGCTCGGGTAGCCGACGAGGGCCACGTCGGCGACGGTCTTCAGCTCCAGGACGATGTCCTGCATGCCTCCGGGCACGCCGAGCAGCGCGAAGCCGGGCGCCTTGCGGCGGGCCGAGGACAGCGCCGCGTTGCCGAGGCCGCCGCGGCCGCCCTCTCCGGCGACGTACGTGGTGCCCTCGCCGACGAGGTCCGCGAGGACGTTGCCCGCCTTGTCGAGCACGACCGTGCCGTCCGGCACGGGCAGGACCAGGTCCTGGCCGTCCTTGCCGGAGCGGTTGCCGCCCTCGCCGGGCTTGCCGCTGGTGGCCTTGCGGTGCGGCGAGTGGTGATAGTCGAGCAGCGTGGTGACGGACTGGTCGACGACCAGGATCACGTCACCGCCACGACCGCCGTTGCCGCCGTCCGGGCCGCCGAGCGGCTTGAACTTCTCCCGGTGAACGGAGGCACAGCCGTGGCCTCCGCTACCCGCGGCGACGTGCAGCTCGACGCGGTCCACGAAGGTGGTCATGTGGGGTGCCTCCAGGACTTCGGTTACTTCGGATACTTCGATACGTACGCACTTCGGATACCTCAGTACGCACGGAATGTCTCTTGCGTAAACACGCGAAAGGCGGACCCACTTCCCGTGGGGGAAGTGAGGTCCGCCTCGCGAAGAACTTCTGTTCTACGGAGCCTGGGCCCCGAGGCCTTCGATCCGGTCCGCGTGGGACCGGATCAGCCTCGACGGGACTTGATCAGGCGACCGGAACGATGTTCACGACCTTGCGGCCGCGGTGCGTGCCGAACTCGACCGCACCGGCGTCCAGCGCGAACAGCGTGTCGTCCTTGCCACGGCCGACACCGTTGCCGGGGTGGAAGTGGGTGCCACGCTGGCGGACCAGGATCTCACCGGCGTTGACGGTCTGACCGCCGAAGCGCTTCACACCGAGCCGCTGAGCGTTGGAGTCGCGACCGTTCCGAGTGGACGATGCGCCCTTCTTGTGTGCCATGTCTCAGTCCCTACCCTTACTTCGCAGCCGCGGGGATCTCAGTGACCTTGATCGCCGTGTACTGCTGGCGGTGGCCCTGACGACGGCGGTAGCCGGTCTTGTTCTTGTAGCGAAGGATGTCGATCTTGACGCCCTTGTGGTGGTCCACGATCTCGGCCTGGACCTTGATGCCCGCGAGGACCCAGGGGTCGCTCGTCACGGCTTCGCCGTCGACAACGAGCAGGGTCGAGAGCTCGACCGTGTCGCCAACCTTGGCGGTGGGAATCTTGTCAACCTCAACGATGTCGCCGACAGCAACCTTGTGCTGGCGACCACCGCTGCGCACGATGGCGTACACGCGGATCTCTCTTTCGCTCGGAACGGAACCCCGCAGTCCAGCCGACCGGGAACGAACACGGAAGGCCTCTCCCGGTCACCGGGGTGTCCGAGAGGAAAAGGTTTACGGGGTGCGGCGCGTCAGGGGACACGCCGACGGTCAAGGTTACGGGGCCACGACCGAAGGGGTCAAACCAGGCCGGGCCCCGCGGGTGTGCCACCGGTCACGCGGCGCCCCCGGCCCGCTTGACGCGCGGGCCGGGGACACCGTGCGGAGCCTCAGCTCTCGTCGGTGGACGCCGTGACGGTGGAGAGCGTCTGCTCGGCCGCCGCGGTCTTCTTCGCCGTGGACTTGGCGGCCGTCTTCTTCACGGTCGCCTTCTTGGCCGTGGTCTTCTTCGCGGCCGTCTTCTTGGCGGCGACGGTCTTCTTGGTGGCGGCCTTCTTCGCCGTCACCTTCTTGGCCGTCTTGCGGGCGGCCGCCTTCTGCGCGGCCGGCGCCTCGGCGTCGGCCTCGACGGCCTCCGCCCCGGCGTCCCCGGACTCGGGCTCGGGCTCGGCGACCGGCTCAGCGGCGGCCGACGGGACGACCACGACGGCCGCCTCCGCGGACGCGGTGGGCGCGGTGGCCTTGCGCACGGCACGGCGGCGCGGACGGG
This sequence comes from Streptomyces sp. NPDC059371, assembly GCF_042751995.1. Lineage (NCBI taxonomy): Bacteria > Bacillati > Actinomycetota > Actinomycetes > Kitasatosporales > Streptomycetaceae > Streptomyces > Streptomyces sp. NPDC059371. The sequence goes on from NZ_JBHYXD010000043.1 coordinate 9,937, forward strand.
CCGGCGCGGCGCTCGCGGCGGGGGCCTCGGCCACCGGCTCGGGCGCCGTCTCCGTCTCGTCGGCGGTCTGCGCGGGAGCCTCGGCGACGGGCGCCGCGACCGGCTCCGTGACCGTCACGACGGCGTCCTCGGCCGACTTGGGCGAACCGGCCGGCGCCGACACCTTGCGGGTCGCACGACGGCGCGTACGGCCCTGGGGAGCGGCCTCGGCCTCCGCCACGGCGGCCACCGGGGCCTCGACGGTCTCGGCCGGAGCCTCGACGACCGGAGCCTCGGCCACCGACTGCTCGGCGGCGGGCGCCTCGACGACCGGGTCCTCCGCCGCGAACGGCTCGGCCTCGGCTGCCTCACGGGACCGGGCGGCAGCCCGCTCGGCCCGCTCCTCGCGCCTGCTCCGGGGAGCGCGCTCCTCGGTCTTCGGCGCACCCGCCGGGGCGGACGCGCGACGGGGGGCCCGGCGCCGCGAACGGCCCCGGGTGGCCGCGGCCTCCGCCTCGGCGGCACTGCCGTAGAACTCCTCGTCCGGCTGGAACTCGGTCTCGACGAGCGCGACGGGCGCGGCGACCTCGGCGGCCACCTCGGCCTCGGTCTCGGTCTCCGGCTCCTCGGCCGACTCGTGCGTGAACTCGTGCTCGTGGTCGTGGTCGTGGACCTGCTCGGCACCGCCACGGCCGCGCTTCTTGCGCTTGCCGCCGCCACCGATGGACGTCGGCTGCTCCATGTGCACGATGACACCGCGGCCGTTGCAGTGGACACAGGTCTCGGAGAAGGACTCCAACAGGCCCTGGCCCACCCGCTTGCGGGTCATCTGCACGAGGCCCAGCGAGGTCACCTCGGCCACCTGGTGCTTCGTACGGTCACGGCCCAGGCATTCGAGCAGGCGCCGCAGCACCAGGTCGCGGTTGGACTCCAGGACCATGTCGATGAAGTCGATGACGACGATGCCGCCGAGGTCACGCAGCCGGAGCTGGCGCACGATCTCCTCGGCCGCCTCCAGGTTGTTCCTGGTGACGGTCTCCTCGAGGTTGCCGCCCTGACCGGTGAACTTTCCGGTGTTGACGTCGACCACGATCATGGCCTCGGTCTTGTCGATCACCAGCGAACCGCCGCTGGGCAGCCAGACCTTGCGGTCCAGCGCCTTCATCAGCTGCTCGTCGATCCGGTACGTGGCGAAGACGTCGACCTCGGAGGTCCACCTCGACAGCCGGTCGGTCAGGTCGGGCGCCACGTGGGAGACGTAGCCGTGGATGGTCTCCCACGCCTCGTCACCGCTGACGATGACCTTGGTGAAGTCCTCGTTGAAGATGTCGCGGACGACACGGACGGTCATGTCCGGCTCGCCGTAGAGCAGGGTCGGAGCGTTGCCGCTCTTCGCCTTCTTCTGGATGTCCTCCCACTGCGACTGCAGACGCTCGACGTCACGGCGCAGCTCGTCCTCGCTCGCACCCTCGGCGGCGGTGCGCACGATGACACCCGCGTCCTCGGGGACGATCTTCTTGAGGATGGTCTTCAGGCGCGCGCGCTCGGTGTCGGGCAGCTTGCGGCTGATGCCGGTCATCGAGCCCTCGGGCACGTACACGAGGTAGCGGCCCGGCAGGGAGACCTGGCTGGTCAGACGCGCGCCCTTGTGACCGATCGGGTCCTTGGTGACCTGCACGAGGACCGACTGGCCGGACTTGAGGGCGGACTCGATGCGGCGCGGCCCGTGGGCCATGCCGAGCGCCTCGAAGTTGACCTCACCGGCGTAGAGCACCGCGTTGCGGCCCTTGCCGATGTCGATGAAGGCGGCTTCCATCGACGGCAGCACGTTCTGGACCTTGCCCAGGTAGACGTTGCCGACGTACGAGGTCGCCTGCTCCTTGTTGACGTAGTGCTCGACGAGCACGTCGTCCTCGAGGACGCCGATCTGGGTGCGCTCGCCGCTCTGGCGGACGACCATCACCCGCTCGACGGCCTCGCGGCGGGCCAGGAACTCGGCCTCGGTGATGATCGGAACCCGGCGGCGGCCCTGCTCGCGGCCCTCGCGGCGGCGCTGCTTCTTGGCCTCCAGACGGGTCGAGCCCTTGATGGACTGCACCTCGTCCGAGGGCTGCTCCTCGCGTCGGCCGCGCGGCTCGCGGACCTTGACGACGGTGCGCTCGGGGTCGTTCTCGCCGGGCTGCTCGGCGTCGCCTCCGGAGTCACCGGCGCGACGGCGACGGCGGCGACGGCGACGGCTGCTGCTGGAGCCGCCCGCCTCCTCGCGCTCGTCCGCGTCCTCGGCGTCCTCCTCGTCCTGCTCCGCTGCGTCCTCGGCGTCCTGCGCGGCCTGCTCGGCGGCGATGTCGTCCTCGCCGGCCTCGCTGTCCGCGTCCGACTCGGCGGACTCGCCGCGGCGACGGCGACGGCCACCGCGACGACGACGGCGACGGGAGCCCGCAGACTCCTCCTCGCCCTCGTCACCCTCGACGGCGTCCTCCGCGTCCTCGGCGGATTCCGTGTCCTCGTCCTCCGCGTCCTCCGTGTCCTCGGCGGACGCGGCGTCCTCGACGGACTCCTGCGGCTCCTCGGTCACGGCCGCCTGCGGCTCGTCCTCGAAGCCCCGGCGACGACGGCGCCTGCGGCCGACGGCCGGCTCCTGGACGGTCTCGGCCGGCTCGGGGGCCTCAGCGGCCTCGGCCGCCTCGGCGGCAGCAGCGGCGGCGGCCCGCTCGGGCGTCTGGAACATCGGCTCGGTGAACACCGGCGCCTGGAACACGGCGACGGCCGGACGGCCGGGGCGCTGCGAGGACTCCTCGGTGTCCTTCTGCGCGGGCGCGGAGAAACCGACGGCGGCCTTGCGGGTGGCGCGGCGGCGGCTGCGGCGCGGGCCACCCTCCTCCGCCTGCGCGGCTTCGGTCTGCGCGGCTTCGGTCTGCGGGGCTTCCGTCCTCGGGGCCTCGGTCCGCGCGGTCTCGGCCTCGACGGCCTCGGGCTTGCTCTCGCTGCTCACGGGCGCCTCCACACGCTCGTCGGCGGTGTCGCCCTCGGGCGCACCGGCGGGAGCCGAGGCCCGGCGGGTGGCGCGACGGCGGGTCGTGCGGCGCGGGGCGGCCTCCTCGGCGACGGGCTCGGCGGCGGGTGCCTCGGGCTCGGCCTCGGCGGGGGCGGCCACCGGCTCGGCGGCGGTCGTCGTGGCCTCGACGGCCTCGGCGGGCGCACCGGCGGGAGCGGAGGCGCGGCGGGTGGCACGACGGCGCGTACGACGCGGGGCGGCGTCGTCGGTCTCGGCGACGGCGGCCTCCGCGGGGGCTTCCTGGGTCTCCTCGACCGCGGCCGCCTCAGCGGCCTCCTCGGTCTCGTCCGTCTCCTCGGCCTCGACATCGGCGGAGGTCACGGCCCCGGCGGGGGTCTCCTCCGCCGCGAGGTCGGCGGACGCCACGGCCGGTATGGCCGGCGCGGTGGTCTCGGCCGCGGCCTCGGAGCCGGCGGTCGGCGGACCGGCGGGGCGCGACGCGGCGCGGCGGCGGCGCCGCGGCGGCAGGGTGTCGCTGGGAGTGTTGTTGTTGTCGGAACCCTCGGTGGGTTCGGTCGGCTCGAGCATGCGGGTGGATCTCCCGTCAGGCTCCCGGGCGCCGCGCCTGGTCCGGCGATGCCGGTGACGTCCGCGGCTCGCGCGTTGCGCGGTGCCGCCGTCCGGGGCGCGGGCGCCGCACGGGAGCTCTCTGTGTCCTGTCTCGCCGGTTCCGTACGCCATGTGTGCGTACGGCCTGGCGAAAGTCTTTAAGGTCGGTACGCTGCCCGACCCAGGTGGCTCCCGGATACGAGGGCGGCGCTACGACAACGGTCCTTACGCGGGACCTTCCTTACGCCGACGCCTTCGCGGCGGCAGCTTCGGCGGCCCCTGTGCGATCGGCTGGGGCGGCTGCGACTGCCTCGCGGTCGGGCGCGAGCGGGTCGGTCACCGTGCCGGTCTCTTCATCGAACAGCCCCTGCGCCAGCCTGGTCACCGCAGCGGCGACCGGCGGCGCCAGGTCGGCCACGGCGCGAAGACCGGACAGGACGTCGTCGGGTCGAACGGCAGGCGTCACGTGCCGAACAACCAGCCGCAGTATCGCACAGGCCTGGTCGGTCGGCCTATCAGCCTGTGGATCGTGCGTCTCGAGGGTCGTCCCCAGACTCGCCACGGCACCGCGGGCGTCGAACGTCCGCATGCCGTTCTTGGTCTTGCGGCTGACCTCCACGGTCTCGGCCGCGTTGAAGGCCTCCACCGCGTGCTCCGCGTCCGCCGGGTCCACGCCCTCAAGGCGCATCTCCCACACGGAAGCCGTGAGCCGTTCGGCGAGACCCGAGACGCGGGCCTCGACCGCCTCGGTGATGTCGAGCCCCGGGGGCATCGACTCGTCGAGGAGCTCGCGCAGCTTCTCGGGGTCGCGCCGGTCGGTGAGCGCGATCTCCAGATACTCCGCCTCGCTGCCCGTGCCGGTGGGTGCGGCATTGGCGTACGACACCTTCGGATGCGGCGTGAACCCCGCCGAGTACGCCATGGGTACGGCGGCACGGCGCAGGGCACGCTCGAAGGCGCGCTGGAAGTCACGGTGGCTGGTGAACCGGAGGCGGCCGCGCTTGGTGTAGCGCAGTCGGATGCGCTGCACCGCGGGTGCGGGCGGCGGGCCTTCGGGCTGTCGCTTGCCCAGTGTCGCTCAGTCCTTCATGAGTGCGGTCGTACTGCTACCAAGAGTACGTGTCTCACCGCCCGCCGGTTCCCGCCGGGCGACCGGCTGTGGTTCCGGGGGTGCCCCGAAGAGCATCCGCCGGAAGTCGGCGCGGGCCTGCCGGGCGCTGTCCCGGGCGGACTCCAGCGCCTGCCGTGCCGTCCGCCGGATCCCGCGCGCCACCTCGGCCGCGGGCTTCAGCACCAGATCCCGCACGGCGTGCCCGACCGGCGTCAGCACGGTCCGGTAGGCCCAGCGGGCCGGCTCGACGAAAGTCCACCGGAAAAGACGCGCGAGGAACCGTCCGACGGCGAGCGAGACGTACCCGGCGATCCGCCAGGCGTGCCCGAGGGCCTCGCCGATCTCCCTGGCCACGACGGCGAGGGCCCGCCCGACGGGCGCGAGGATCCAGCGCCACACGGCGAGAGCGGGAAGCACCAGCAGGACGCGCGCGGTCCAGTAGAGCGCGGCTCCGACGGCCACGAAGATCATCCGTACGATGCGCACGAACCCGTCGGCGAGGAAGGCGATCGCCCTGCCGACGGGGGTGAGGACCCAGGTGTACAGCCACAGGGCGGGGACGACCAGCAGATACCGCGCCAGCCAGGCGACCGCGGTATACACCCCGAACGCGACGGCCCCGAGGACCATGCCGACACCCTTGAGCAACCGGGCGACAGCGCGCCCGACCGGCGTGAGCAGCCGCGCGTACACCCAGCCGCACACGGCCTCGACACCACCGAGGACCCGGTCGAGTGCGGTCAGGACGCCGCCGACGACCCACATGAACGCGGCCAGGGCCCCCGTGAACACCAGCACCAGCAGGGCACCGGTCTTCCGGGCCGTCCAGGCGAGGGCGTGCCCGATCGGGGTCAGGACCGTGCGGTACAGCCAGACCGCGGGAACGACGAGCAGCACGTGCCCGAGCCGGGCCAGCGCGCCGCCGACCGGGCGGAGGACGTAACGCCACAGCGCCACCCAGGGCCACACGAACAGCGCCCGCGCCACCCATCCGAGAACCAGCCCGAGCGCGCGCCCCAGCGGCCGGAGCAGCGTGTCCCGAAGAAACCTTCCGCCGACGACGAGCGCGTCCCACACCATCCGTACCGGCACGACGAGGACGAGCACGACGATCCGCACCGGAAGGCGGATCGCGACGGCGAGACAGCCCTCGGCCTGCGTACCGGGCCGGACGGTGGCCTGCGTAGCGGGCTGCGCGGCGGACGGTTTTTCCAGATCCATACCTGCGTAGACGCAACGGCCGCCACAATGGATGCGACATATCCCCATCTCCGTGGCGCGCCCCGGCCCTGCCCCTGCCGGCGGCTGCCTCTCGCGCCCTCCGGACGCCGCGGGACTGCCGGGAGCCGGGTCCGGTTCGACGCACCCGATCGGGCGCAGCAAGTCCAACTTCGAACTACCGGCTGACAGTTGAGCAAGATCCATCAGTTGGTCTCTAATTGGGCTGATTTGATGATATGTATGGCGCGTTTCCATGGAATGCGCCGGTCCCACCGGCGCCCACGGGTCAAGCTCGCGATCGGCTTCAGGGAAATCCACCGACCGGCAAGGAGCGCCCCCGTATGAATCCTGACTCCCGGACCGCCCGCCTACTGGGCCCGCCGGCCCGCGGCCGGTTCAAGAAGGCGGGTGTGGTCACCTCGCTGGCACTGGTGATGGCGTCGGGAGTGGTCGGGCCCGCGACACCGGCGGACCTGACCGCGTCCGGTCGTACGGCCGCGACCCCGGACGGTGGATGCAGACCGCGCCACCTGGACGCGCGGGCCCCGGCGAGCGGACGCCCCGAGGACGGGAGAGTGTGCCGAGGCCCCCGAGGCCCGAGAGGCGCGACCGGGCCCGCCGGGCCCCAGGGCCTGCCCGGCCCGACAGGAGCGACAGGAGCCACCGGAGCCACCGGCCCCCAGGGTGAGACCGGCCCGACGGGGCCGACCGGCCCTTGCGTCGGGATCGACGCCGCGCAGGAATCGGAGGAGTTCGAGATCCGTCTCGCGCTGACCGGCGGACGGACGTACGCGGGCATCCGCGACCAGCGGGCCGGTGAGACGCAGACCTTCCTGTGGACCGACCTCACCGCCCGTCCCGACTATCCCGCGGGCGGCGCGGCCGGGCTGCCCTGCGACGTCACCGTCAACGCGCACAACCGGTCCACCACGGTGAAGCGCATCAAGTTCGACGTCGTCACCACCACCGGCCAGGTCTGGGAAGCGGCCTGCGTCGCGTTCACCACCACCCACCCCGCGACCCTGAACTGCGCCGACCGCACGGGCCGTCCCAAGCCCTGGATCCTGGTCTCCCGCCAGCCGGTGCCAGACGCCCTCAACGGCGGCGTATGACCGGCCCGCAGAGAGGTGTGCGAGGGGTCCGAGAGTCCCGAGAACGTCCGGCCCGCATGACAAAGCCGCCCGCCCGGAGGTCCCGGAGCGGGCGGCTCGGTCCAAGCGTTCAGAGATCCGAGTCGGTGGCGGCGACGTAGCGTCCTGGGCCGCTGGACGACACCGGCCGGGGCCGGCGGCGGGATTCGAACCCGCGTCGCTCTCTTGACAGGAGAAGTAGCCGCAACCCGCGCACCTGAACGACGCCAACGGTAGCGCTGGCCGACGGTTCGGTCATACGAATATGAGCGGGCCGCGCTCAGCGAGTTGAGGCTTCAAACGGACCCCCTCGATGGGGACTGCCTCGAACGGGATCGCCTTGAAGGGGATCGTCTCGAAGGGGACTTCCAGCGCTCCGCGTTACGCCGCATCAGCGTCCGCGTTCGAGTCCGAAGGCGAGGAACCCGAGACTCCGGGCTCGGTGTCCAGCGCCTCGCGGTTGAACAGCAGCAGGCCGCCGAAGAACAGCCCGCCCACCACGATCAGGCCCACGACGATCAGCGAGGGAACCAGCGCCTCGGACGGCGAGACCAGCATCACCAAGGACGCCACCGTCCAGACCAGGGCGCAGATCGCGACCGGCAGCTCGAACCTCCCCAGGTCGAAGGCACCCTTGTTGCGGTCCAGCCGGCGGCGCACCGCGAGGTAGAGGACGATCGTGGCGCCGTAGACGAGCGCCGGAATGATCGTGCTCGCCGTGATGAGCTGCAGCAGCGCGTCGCCCGGCAGCGCGACCATCAGGGCGACGCCCACGACGAGGATCAGGACGGTCGCGGGGATCGGCGTACGGGTGCGCGGGTTGACCCGGCGCATCACCTGGTGGGCGGGGAACCGCCCGTCGCGCGCCATCGCGAAGACGATCCGCGAGCACGAGGCCATCACCACGGTCCCGGCACCGAAGAACGCGATGGCGATCCCCGCCAGAAGTACTTTCTCCATCTCCGGCCCCAACCGCTCACGCATGATCACCGCGACCGGGGACTCGCTCGCGGTGACCCCCGGGATGTCCTCGATCGCCACCGTGAGACAGACCAGGAACGCCATCCCGAGCACACCGGCGGCGACGACGGACGCCACGATCGCCCGCGGAACGCTGCGGAAGGGGTCCTTCGCCTCTTCGGCGAGGTTCGCGGCGGAGTCGAAGCCCACGAGCGTGGCGAGGCCCATGATCATCGCGATCATCAGCCCGCCGCCGATGTCGAAGTAGTGGGGGGCGTGCTCGGTGACGCCGCGTGAGGTGAGGTTGCCGATGGAGCCGCGGCCGGTGACCGCGACGACGATGGCGAGGGTGAGCGCCACGGCCACGACCAAGGTCAGTTCGAGCCCTACGGCGCCCGAGTTGATCAGGCTGACGACGCGCGTCGAAGCCACGACGAGCACGGTCTGGATCAGCAGGATCACGAGCGTGATCGCACGAGCGGTGCCCTCGTCCGGGTCCATGCCGACGAGCGGCATGAGCGCCTGGCTCGCGAGCGCGTTGGCGATCGCCGCGACCGCGATCGCCAGGTAACAGAAGGTCAGCCAGCCGAATCCCCACCCGACCCTGGGGTTGGCCAGCCGCGAGGCCCACTGGTACGACGATCCGCTGAGCGCGATGCGCCCCGCGAGCTGCGCCACCACCAACGCCACCAGCACCTGCCCCACCGTCGCGACGATCCACAGCCAGATCCCCACCGGGCCCGCGTTCTGGAGTACGTCGTCATAGGTGGAGAAGATGCCGACCGCCACAGAGATGAACGCGAACGAGATCGCGAACACCTGAAATGATCCGAGCGTCCGTCTCAGCTCCGGCCGATAGCCCCCGAGGGCAGCGGAGTCCTCGGTTTCCTCGGAGCTCGGCGAAGCAGCTTCCACCACGTCGGTACCCGCTTTCCGTGCACGGCGGGCGCGTACCCGCCGGATCAGTGTTTTCCCCCCTGCCACCAGGGAACCCGGCGGTGAGATGCCGCGGAGGTGCTGCGATGAGTGCCGGAGAACGGGCCAGGGCCAAGGCCGAACAGGTCGTCGGAAGGACCGTGTGGAAGGCGGCCCACGCGATGCACAAGGAAACCCTCGCGGCGAAAGGCGCGGCTCTCGAGACACGGGGCAAAATGCGCGGGGCGAAGGAACAGGCCAAGGGCTCCTTCAAACGCTGACAGATCCCGGCCGGGACCTGTCGTCTAAGGAGCCCGTGAGAGCCCCGTAAATCCCGTGAACCCCGTAAACCCACCCTTGAACCCGGTGAACCCCACGGCCGTCAGGACCGTGGATGCGACCAGCGCTGCGCTGATCCGGCCGGTTTCCCTCATCTGGAACTCCCTGTCCATAAAAGCCCGAGGTGACCAGTCGGAAAATCTACGGTCGGAGAATCACACCCCGATGAAGCGACATGCCTTTGCGTCGTATCAGTTGTGCTCCCCGGGCGTTTCTTTCCGGAGTTTCTCCGCGCGTTCACGTGGGTCGTACCCGGGGCCGACGCCCTCGACGAGTACGAGGTCTCCGTCGATGTGGTCGGCGCGCAGCCTCAGGATTTCCTGATATTCGGGAGACTCATACCAGGCGCGGGCCTCGGCCATGCCGGGGAACTCGATCAGCACCATGCTGCCCGGCCAGTCGCCCTCCACGACCACCGCCGGCGGGCCGTGGATCAGGAATCGGCCATGGAATGGGTCGAGGGTGCCCTGGATCCTCGTGAGGTACTCGAGGATGTCCGGGTGGTGGCGGCGGTCGCGTAGATGCGCGAACCCATATGCGGGCACGTCCGGCTCCTTCGTTCGATCCGGCAGAAAGTTCACAACGTCAGGAAATTGGTTCCGGCACGGAGTTCGTTCCGGCGGAAAGCTCGTTCCGTTCCGGCGGGAAGCTCTTTCCGGTGGGACGACGTAAACGTAACCAGGGCCGTCGCGCGCCGCGATTACCTCAGAGGTAACGACGTCCGCCACCCGGCCACCCCCGCCTGGATCGAGGAGGTCGAGAACACCGGCACCCACCCGCCAGGACATCGTCCTCATCGCCGGCGACCCCGCCGACGATCGCGTGAGATCCACCGATGAGTTCCGCCGGCCGGGTCGGTCTACCAAGACGTACGCCATCGAGCCACCGACTGGAGAACCACCATGACGACTCCCGCACACCCCGGCCGCATGCTGTTCGTCAACATCCCCGTGGCGGACCTCGAGCGCAGCAAGGCGTTCTTCGCCAAGCTCGGGTTCGGCTTCAACCCGAACTTCACCGACGAGACCGCCGCCTGCATGCTGGTCGGCGAGCACGCCTTCGTCATGCTGCTCAGCCGCGAGAAGTTCGCGCAGTTCGCGAAACTGCCGATGGCCGACCCCACCACCCACACACTGGCGCTCTACTGCTTCAGCGCCTCGTCCCGCGACGAGGTCGACGCGGTCAGCGCCGCCGCGCTCGCGGCGGGCGGCACCGAGGTGGACGGCGCCGAGGACTACGGCTTCATGTACTCACGCAGCTTCTACGACCTCGACGGCCACGGCTGGCAGGTCATGTGGATGGACCCGGCGGCGGCCGAGCAGGGCCCCGAGGCGTTCGCGGCCTCCGCGCAGGACGCCGACACCCTGGCCTGACCCACCGCGTTACGGACGAGCTACACCGCGCCGACCGGAACGGAGAACAACAGGGCCGCAGCCCACATGAGCACAACCGGCAGGACGATCACCGCCACGCTGATCTTCAGGAGGATCAGCAGGCGGTCCGTCGTCGTAGGCGGATCCCGCATCAGGCCTTGATCGCTCACGAGGTCCGGCGGACCGGAGTAGTGCGACTGCAGTAGGCGGGATTGCCAGCAGCTGCACGACGACGGAACAGCGCTGGTCTTGGAGTCTTGTGGAAGATTCCCGAGACCAGATGTGGAGATCCCCTGTCATGGCGTCCTTCCTCTACCGGCTGGGCCAGACGGCCTTCCGGAAGCGCCGCTGGGTCCTGTTGCTGTGGGTGGCCGTCGTGGCCGTCGTCGGCTTCAAGGGCCTCACCGCCGCCGACGGCTCCGACGACTCGTCATCGATGCCGGGGATCGAATCCCAGAAGGCCTTCGACCTCATCGACCAGCGCTTCCCCGGAACAGAGGCCGACGGGGCCAGCGCGCGCATCGTCTTCGTCGCGCCGGACGGACAGAAGGTCACGGCCGCCGACAACCGCGAGGCCATCGAGAAGACGGTCGCCGATGCCGCTGCCGGCGGCCAGGTCGCGAGCGCGGTGAACCCGTTCCAGGCGAACGCGGTCAGCAAGGACGGCAGCACCGCCTACGCGACTGTCACCTACGAGGTGACGGCGAAGGACATCTCCGACGGCAGCAAGAGCGAGCTCCGACAGGCGCTGAGCGACGCCAGGCAGGCCGGCCTCACCGTCGAGACCGGCGGCAACGCCGTGGCCGCACAGACGGAGGCCGGCGGTCTGGGTGAGGCGGCGGGTGTGCTGGTGGCCGCGCTCGTCCTTCTGGTGACCTTCGGATCCATGGCCGCGGCCGGGCTGCCCTTGCTGACCGCCATCATCGGCGTGGCCACCAGCATGCTCGCCATCACGGCCCTGAGCAGCGCCTTCGGCCTGTCGTCCTCGACGGGAACCCTGGCCACCATGCTGGGCCTCGCGGTCGGCATCGACTACGCGATGTTCATCGTCTCCCGGTACAGGGAAGAGCGAGGCAGGGGCCACACGCCGCGGGAAGCGGCCGGCCGGGCCACCGGTACCGCCGGCTCCGCCGTCGTCTTCGCCGGACTCACCGTCGTCGTCGCGCTCGCGGGACTCTCGATCGTCGGCGTCCCCATGCTGACCAAGATGGGGATCGCGGCCGCCGGAGCGGTCCTGCTGTCCGTGATCATCGCGCTGACCCTGGTTCCCGCACTGCTCGGGTTCTGGCCGAACGCGGTCCTGCCCCGACGCCTGCGCCGCCGGAACCGCAACACCGGCAACACCGGCAACACCGGGAACACCGACGAGAAGCACCTCGCGACCGCCGCCGGCGCGGCGGTCGGGACCAAGGAATCGAAGTGGGCCCGCTTCGTGCTGCGTCGCCCGCTCCCGGTCCTCCTGCTGTCCGTCATCGGGCTCGGAGCACTCGCCCTGCCGGTGACCGATCTGCAGTTGGGCACCGCCGGCGACGAGGCCAAGCCCACCTCCACCACCGAACGACGTGCCTACGACGCCCTCGCGGACGGTTTCGGCCCCGGCTTCAACGGCCCGCTGACCATCGTGGTCGACGCCCAGGGCGCCCCCGACGCGGCGGGAGCGGTGGACACCATCGCGCAGAAGATCGCTTCGACGGACGGAGTCGTCTCCGTGTCCAAGCCGCGCTTCAATCAAGCCGGGGACACCGCGATCATCTCCGCCACGCCGTCCACCTCGCCCACCAGCGAGGAGACGAACAATCTCGTCCACACCATCCGAAGCGAGCGCTCGGGGCTGGAAGCGGCGACGGACGCCACGTTCCAGGTCACCGGGACGACGGCGGCCAACATCGATGTCGCGCAGAAGATGCAGAGCGCGCTGATCCCCTACCTGGCCGTCGTGGTCGGGCTCGCCTTCCTGCTTCTGCTCATCGTCTTCCGCTCCATCCTGGTACCCGTCAAGGCGGCCGTCGGGTTCCTCCTGTCCGTCCTGGCCTCGCTGGGCGCGGTCGTCGCGGTCTTCCAATGGGGCTGGGCCGCCGACCTCCTCGGCGTCGAACAGACCGGCCCGATCATGAGCATGATGCCGATCTTCCTCGTCGGCATCGTCTTCGGCCTGGCCATGGACTACCAGGTCTTCCTCGTGTCCCGTATGCGGGAGGCCTACGTCCACGGCCAGACCCCGGGCCGCGCCATGGTCACCGGATTCGGTCACAGCGCACGCGTCGTCGTCGCGGCAGCGCTGATCATGATGAGTGTGTTCTCCGGCTTCATCACCGCCGGGGAATCCATGATCAAGATGATCGGCTTCGGTCTCGCCATCGCCGTCCTCTTCGACGCCTTCGTCATCCGCATGGCCTTCGTGCCGGCCGTCCTGGCCCTCCTCGGCCACCGGGCCTGGTGGCTGCCCCGATGGCTCGACCGCATGCTCCCCCGCGTCGACATCGAGGGTGAAGCGCTTACCCGCGGCGACACCCCCACGGCACCGTCCGACGCGAGGCCACGGGAAACCGCCGGAATCTGAGCACACCCCGGGGGGGGGGGGGGCGGCCCGGGCCGCGAGGCCACGCTAAACCGCGGTAAATTTAGCACCCCCCGGTGCGGCCCCCCGACCACGAGGGAGGCCATCACCGGGGTTCACCGGGCTTCACCGGTGGATGCTCCACCATTGATCCGACAGCCACCGCAACCGGAGACCGCCATGCCCAGCGCCGCCCGCCGCTTCGCTCTCAATCACCCGCGCGTCATGGACGCGGTGCTGCTGACCTGCGTGCTCGCCTGTGTGGTCTCGGCGAGCTTCTTCGGCACGTGGGACGTGCGGGAACCGATCGCCTGGTGGCCGGGGCTGGTCCTGGGCGTCGCCGCCACCGCCGCCCTGCTGTGGCGGCGAACCCGTCCTCGTCCGGTCGTCGTCGTCACAGGCGCCTGCGCCGTCGCCGCGGTGAGTCTCGGCTACCTCACCACCATGCTTCTGCTCGCCCCCGTCATGGTGGCGTTGTTCTGGCTCGCACTCCTCGACGAGCGCCGGACCGCCCACTTCTTCGGTCTCGGCGTGGTCGTGCTCATGGTCCCCATCGCGATCGTGCAGGCACCCCGCTACGCCAGCTTCATCATCGTGACGCTGAACCCGGCCCTGGCACTGCTCCTGCCCGTCGCCTGGGGCTCCGCCCTACGGCTGCGCCGCGCGTTCACCGACTCGCTGCGCGCCCGTGCCGAACACGCGGAACACACCCGCGAGGAGGAAGCGCTGCGCCGGGTGGCGGAGGAACGCGTACGCATCGCCCGCGATCTCCACGATGTCGTAGCCCACCACCTCACTCTCGCCAACGCCCAGGCGGCCACCGCCGCGCACCTCATCCGCAACGACCCCGAACAGGCGGAGCGACTGCTCACCGGCCTGAGCGGCACGACCGCCACCGCCCTGCGCGAACTGAAGGCGACGGTAGGACTGCTGCGCCGCCCGGAGGACTCCGACTCGCCTCTCCAGCCGGCCCCGAAACTGGAGCAGCTCCCCACCATGGTGGCGGCCCTGGCGACCACAGGACTCGATGTCGCCGTCACGACCGGGGGAGAGACCCGGCCGCTCTCCCCCGCCGTGGACCTGACCGCCTTCCGGATCATCCAGGAGGCACTCACCAACGTTTCCAAGCACGCCGGCACCCCCACGGCACAGGTGACACTGACTTATACGGACGACGTGCTGAAGATCGAGATCAGCAACGAGCAAGGAAGCCCGACCCCGACGGCCTCGACGTCCGTGGACTCCGGGTTCGGACTCATCAGCATGCGCGAACGCGCCCTGTCCACCGGAGGCCGGTTCACCGCGGGCCCCCGCCCCGACGGTGGCTACACAGCCATCGCCGAGCTCCCTCTCCACTTCTGATCCGGGAACCCCATGACCATCCGCGTACTCCTCGCCGACGATCACGCCCTTCTCAGGGACACCTTCCGCATCCTGATCGACTCCGCCGACGATCTGGAAGTCGTCGGGGAAGCGTCCGACGGCGCGGAAGCCATCACTCTCGCCGGGACACTCCACCCCGACATCGTGATCATGGACATCCGGATGCCCGGCACCGACGGTCTGGCCGCCACGACCGCCATCTGCGCCGACCCCGCCCTCTCGGACGTCCGCATCCTCATTCTCACCACGTTCGAGACCGACGAGTACGTCGCCCGCGCGCTGCGCGCCGGAGCCAGCGGGTTCCTCGGCAAGGACGTCACAGCCGACGCCCTCCTCGACGCCATCCGCACCGTCGCGGACGGCGACGCCCTGCTGTCCCCAGCCGCCACCAAAATGCTCGTCAGCCGCTTTCTGGTCACACCCGAGCCGGCCTCCGACACCGGGCTGCCGGACCAGATCAGCTCTCTCACCGCACGCGAACGCGAAGTGATGATCATGGCCGCCCGCGGCATGTCCAACACAGACATCGCCGACACCCTCTGCCTCAGCCCACTGACCGTCCGCACCCACATCCAACGCGCCATGACCAAGCTGAACGCCCGCGACCGAGCCCAACTCGTCGTCGCCGCCTACCAGTCAGGACTCGTACAGTCCGGCCCGCCCGCCACACCCTGACCCGTCCGGCCCGCCCCGCCCCGTGGACACCGGCCCGGAGTCGTCGGCGTGCGCCCTGCCCAGCGTCGTCGAAGCAGGCGTGGATGCCAGGACTTCCGACTCGTGGCTCCAGCGGGAGCCCGTATCAGATTGCGTCTATCCGCCAGGCGATCATGCCGGTCGATCCCTCGGCCCCGTCGACATCGATGTGTACGCGCTTGTGCATCGTGATCCGCTGCTGGGCCACTGACTGATCACACGGCACCTTGGTCGCCGTGCCGGAGCTCGCCGGGACGAATGTCAACCGGGCGCTGCCACTGCCGAAGCAGACCACGTTGAGCCGGTAGGTCCTGCCCTCGCTCAGGGTGGGCTCGGTGTGGATCCCGTCGTTCACCCGCTCGACTCCGGCCTCGACCAACTCCCCGCCGTGCACGGCGGCCAGGGCCGCCTGGGCTTGCTCGGTGAGCCTCTTCTCGGACGCCTCGTTCGTCGTCCGGGACTCGCTGGGCGCGGAGGGCGACGGCGGAGCGCCGGTGCCTTCCCCCTCACCACCGCCTGAGGTGCACGAGGCGACCAGGAACACCGACGCCACCACGGCGCACACGGCCAGGTAGGACCGGGAATTCGAATGGGTCCCGCCGAGGTCTCCCATGTGACACCTTGCCGGTGGACCGCCCCACGGCGATCGAGCACTGGGACACTACGTGAAGATCGCGCACGCGAACGGCCATGCCGGTGTCCACGGCTCCGGAGGCCTCGTGGCCAACGCCGGTCGGCGGCCGGACCCGTCATCGACTGACGTGGGGATCGACCTACAACCGCGCGACGGCCGCCCGCACTGGCCCAGCCGACGCTCCCTGCATCAAGCCGCTCTCGGGGACCGGGGCGACCGACGGGATCAGCCTGTGGTCGCCATCCCTTGGCGCAGCTTGGCGAGGGTGCGGGAGAGCAGGCGGGAGACGTGCATCTGGGAGACGCCGAGGTGTTCACCGATCTGTGCCTGGGTGAGCTCGTCGACGAACCGCATGTGGATGATGCGGCGTTCGCGCTCGTCCAGCTGTGCGATCAGCGGGGCGAGTGCGTGGAAGTCCTCGACGAGTTCGAGGGCGTTGTCCTCCGCGCCGATGAAGTCGGCCAGCGCACTCTCGTCGTCGTTGTTCGTGCTGATGGCCGCGTCGAGGGAGCTGGAGTTGTAGCCGTTGGAGGCGAGGCGTGCCTCGTTGACCTCTTCCTCGGTCAGGCACATCAGCTGCGACAGTTCCTTGACCGTGGGGGTACGGCCGAGCCGGCTCCGCAGCTCCTCGGTGGCCTTGGCGAGCTGGACGCGGGCCTCCTGCAGCCGGCGGGGCACGTGCACGGCCCAGGAGGTGTCGCGGAAGAACCGCTTGATCTCGCCGACGATGTAGGGCACCGCGAAGGAGGTGAACTCGACCTCGCGGGTGAGTTCGAACCGGTCGATCGCCTTGATCAGTCCGATCGTGCCGACCTGGACGATGTCCTCCATCTCGTCCGCGCCACGGCTGCGGAAGCGGGCTGCGGCGAAGCGGACCAGAGAGACGTTCATCTCGATCAGCGTGTTGCGGGCGTACTGGTACTCCGCCGTGCCCTCTTCGAGAACGGCAAGCTGGTCGAAGAACAGCCTGGACATCTGACGTGCGTCCTTGGGAGCGACCTGAGACGGGTCCGCAATCTCCGGCAGCGTCACAGTCTGCGCCTCTGCCACCTCGGTGACCGTCATCTCAGTGCCCTCCCATGTGTTGTAGCCCCCGTACCGCTGCCTCTTGGCGACCGGCGCCAGTTCACGTACCCGGGTTCGAGGAAGACATGCCAGGCAATTCCAGGCGGGACTCCACCAAGCGCGAGTGGGAGGTACGGCGGACGTGTGCGCCTTGCCCGGACGTCCGAGGTGTCACGCGCTATGAAGCGGCAGTTGGACGCCCCGTGCGGCCCTGCACATGCCTGTGGGAAGCGTGGCTCTCGCAGCGGTACCGTCGGCCCCGGGCATGATCACGCCCGCCCGGAGAACTGTCCATCGGGGCGGGCTGGATGATCACTGGATCTGCGGCGCGGGTCAGCGACGCCGCAGCATCATGACGACGGCGACAACGACGATGATCAGGACGACAGTACCCAGGCCTATGTACACGAGCTTCTCTCTTCGTTCGAGGGAGCGGCACCGATCGGTGCCGCAGGGTGCGAGTGCCCTCGTCTGCGCCACCTAGCCCCCCGAGGGGTACTCCTTTTGCCCGGCCGTGATCCGACCCGTACCACCCGGACGACGCCAACTGCCCAGTGCCGGCCCGTCTTCGAATGACGGAGGGACGTTCTCCGGCCTGCGGAGAGGCGTGCGTGAAGACGCTCGGACGACGTCGCATGGAGACTCTCCCCGCAACGGCGACCTCGTCCTCACTCGCCCCCGCCAGGGCATCCCCGCTCTGCAGCTCATTCCACCCACCGCCCAACCTCGTTCCCCAAAGCGGTAGTCGGCGGTTCGACACGCGTATGGGTGGCTCGGAGTCGGCGCACCTGGAGCCTGTCCGGGCGATCACGGGCTCCCGCCACGCAGCCGTGGGGCTGACCCCTCACGGGGCAGCCGGTCCGACGACTCAAGAGTGACAGAGCAGATCGAGGACGACGGCCCCGGCGTCGAGGCCGTCGAGATAGCGGTTGGCCTGTTCCCAGTAGCCGTCCGTGTCCGCGTCCGTCCACGAGCCATCAAGGGTGACCAGGGCGAAGCCGGGCACGGCGCACCGGACCGACCCCAGCCGGGCTTCGTCATGTTCCTGCGCGAAGTAGGCGACTGGGTCGTCGAGCAGGAACGACATGTCAAAGTGCGGGTCTCCCGCGACGGCCCTCTGCGCCACGTCCTGCACCAGCGGCTGGGCCAGATGCTCCTTCCTGGCGTCTGCCGGGGAGTACCGCTCAGGATCGGCCTCGTGGCGAGCGAGGAAGTCGGCGAGCGGGCGGGCCGGCGGGTGTATCGCGGTCAGCCCGGTCCAAGCGGTGAGCAGGGCGTCATGCGCGCGCGCCGCTCGTTCCCGCATACCGTCGAAGTCGAGCAGACCCCGAGGCCCGCCGTGGCATTCCAGCGGCCCGAGGCCATCGAGCTTGGCCTTCCTGCGCGGCACGGTTGAGGCCGTGACGAGCCTGCGGTCGCCGTCGTGCCGAGGCAGTACGAGGTAGGCATTGCCCGGGCTGGAGTGGATGGCCCACCAGTCCCAGTGGCCGACCGGATTCCATTCCTCGGTGAGGTTGGCGTCGTAGGGCGCCATGACGGCAGCTACCGCCTGCGGAACCTTCCGGGGTGCGGTCGGCGGCAGACACACAGTGGCGTAGAACTTGGTCATGCCCGGGAGCGTAAGCCCCGGGATTTCACCCACCCATCCGACCGTCACCTCATCGGATCGCCGTCTCGGCGGGCCGGCCACCGCGGCGAGGCACTCCGCGGCCTCAAGCCCACGAATTCACGTGCCGCCAGTTGCCAACGAGCCCCCTTCCCGATGAGGAAGGGGGCTCGCGACACACAGACACGCACAAGCCGATGCAGGCCTCAGGCCCACGCCACATCGGAAACACTGCAGCGAAGCCTCAGAGCCCGGAAGCGGCACCGATCGAGTGCCCCGCTCACGTCAGTGAGAGTGACCGCTCGATGCCGGCGTCGGGCCCGCGTTCTTCACCGTCAGCGGCAGGAGCTTCTTGCCGGTCGGGCCGATCTGGATGCTCGTGTCCATCTGAGGCTATATGCCAACATGCTCAAAACCGCTACCGTGCTGGTCATGGCGAAGCGAACGAGGACGCGCACCGCAACTGACCGCAGCCAGTACTCAGTTGAGGCCGAGTGGACGGCGGCGGACTTAGCCCTGTTAAGAGAGCTGAAGAAGGCTGAAGCGCGCTTACCCGACGACGCTCCGCGGGCCCTGTTGTCCGTACGACTGTCCGTACTCACCGACGACACGACGTCACCTGTCCGTCAGGAGCTCGATCTCCGAAAACTGGCCCTGGACCGCGGCTGCCGAGTCATAGGCGTCGCCAGCGATCTCAACGTGTCGGCCATGAAGGTTCCGCCGTGGAAGCGCAAGGAGCTCGGGGACTGGCTCAACAACCGGGCGCCGGAGTTCGACGAGATCCTCTTCTGGAAGCTGGACCGCTTCGTACGACGCCTGACCGACCTCAGCACCATGATCGACTGGTGTCTGAAGTACGGGAAGAACCTTGTCTCCAAGAACGACTCGATCGACCTGACCACCACCGCCGGGAAGATCATGATCACGATCATCGGTGGCATCGCCGAGATCGAGGCGACCAACACGAGCACCCGCGTCGCAAGCCTCTGGGACTACACGAAGACCCAGAGCGACTGGCTCGTGGGCAAGCCCGCGTACGGATACGAGACGGCAGAGACCGAAGAGGGCAGGGTCTCACTCGTCATCGACAAGGACGCGTTCCGAGCACTGCACTGGTGCCGTGACGCAGCACTACGGCCCAAGCCCGCCTCCGCCCGTCGCATGACCAAGGTCCTCGTACGAGCCGGCTACTGCGGACCGGGACTGACAACGTCGACGCTGCTCCGTCGCCTCAGGAACCCCGCGCTCATGGGCTACCGCGTAGAAGAGGACAAGAACGGAGGCGTACGCCGCTCGAAGATGATCCTCGGCGACGACGCCCAGCCCATCCGCGTGGCCGACGCGATCTTCACCGAGCAGCAGTTCAAGAGCCTTCAGGAGGCCCTGGACCGCCGCACGAGGAACCAGCCCACCAGGCAACCCGGCGGCGCGACGAAGTTCCTCGGCGTCCTGATCTGTCGTGACTGCAACTCGAACATGATCGTGCAGACGAACCGGGTCAAGGGACGGTCGTACTCCTACCTGCGCTGCGGGAAATGCAAGGCCGGCGGCCACGGCGCCCCTAACCCCGGCGAGATCTACAGCAAGTTGGTGGACGACGTCCTGAGCGTCCTTGGGGACGAGCCGGTCTTGACGCGCGAGTACCGGCAAGGCGCTGAGGCCCGAAAGGAGCTACAGCGCCTGCAAGAGGCCACCGACTACTACATGACCGGGTTGGAGCCCGGAGGACGCTTCACGAAGACGCGCTTCACCAAGGAGAAGGCGGAGAAGACGCTGGACGGCCTCATCAAGCAGCTGGGGGCCATCGACCCGGAGTCGACACAGGACCGGTGGGTCGCCGTGCACAACGGCAAGACGTTCCGCAGTCGCTGGGAGGAAGGCGGCATGGAGGCCATGGCCGCCGATCTGCTCCGGGTGGGCGTCAAGTGCGAGATCACACGGAGCAAGGTGCAGGGCGTGCGTGCCCCACGTATCCGCATGAAGCTCATGATCCCGAAGGACGTGCGAGACCGCCTGATACTCAAGGAAGACGACTTTGCCGACGCCTTCTAGCTCACGGCCGCCAGAGCGGGCACCCACCAAGCGCTCGCATTCGCGTCGCTGCCCGACTTGGAAGCGCTTGGCTACGCAGGCTTGGCGCTGTCCCCTCCAGCACTGCGTCCTGTCACCGCAAGCAGCATCTGAAGGCGCAGCTTTGCGACCCGGCCACGGGCGCCCGTCTGACGGTTCAAGATCCCCGCAGCGACGGGACACGAGCGGCGTGTTCATCCTGTGGCCTGAGGCTGTTCGGTCTGTGAGGCCCGGTCCTCACACGGCAAAGCTGTGCGGCTCGCGCTCAGGTCTTGCGCCGGGTGATCCATCTTCCCCCGGTGTTCCCGGCGACCCTGCCGATGTCGGGGCCAAGACTGAGCGACTGGTCACGGTCGGGCTCAAGCCCTTCCGCCACAGCTTCCGCCTCGGTGATGCGGCCCGCTCGGCGGTACAACGCTGAAAGACTGACACGGGCGCGCAAGGTGTCGGGATGGTTTGGGCCGAACAGCCGGTCGTGATCGGCGGCCACGTGCTCCCCGTGGGCGATGGCCTCCTCCACCCGGCCTGATTCGAGGTAGGAGGCGGCAAGGTTCGTGCGGGCGGTGAGGGCCTGGGGGTGTTCGGATCCGAGAACTCGCTGGTAGTCGGCGACCACATGCTCCCCGAGGGCGATGGCGTCTTGGGCGCGTCCGGCTTCACGGAGGGAGACGGCAAGGTTCGTGCGGGCGATGAGGGTGTCGGGGTGGTCGGGGCCTAGTACACGCAGCTGGTCCACCAACAGTTCCGCGAAGGAGTCGACAGCTCCCGCCGGGTCTCCTGCCTCCCCCCTCCATGAAGCGAGATTGGCGCGGGTAGTGAGGGTGTCGGGATGGTCCGGGCCTAGTACACGCAGCTGGTCCACCAACAGTTCCGCGAAGGAGTCGACAGCTCCCGCCGGGTCTCCTGCCTCCCCCCTCCATGAAGCGAGATT
>NZ_JBHYXD010000043.1:31606-57922 GCF_042751995.1 Streptomyces sp. NPDC059371
AGGTGTCGGGATGGTCCGGGCCTAGTACACGCAGCTGGTCCACCAACAGTTCCGCGAAGGAGTCGACAGCTCCCGCCGGGTCTCCTGCCTCCCCCCACCAGAAGGCGAGATTGGCGCGGGCGGTGAGGGTGTCGGGACGGTCTCGGAGGTCAAAACGGGCGGTTGCTGTTGCGACCAATTGCTCGAAGTGGACTCGGGCTGCGATGACTTGGCCGGCGTCGCCGAGGCTTCGTCCGGCGCGGAAGAGTACGGCGTGAATGTCGGGCCAGTACAGCGCGTCGCTGGCGCAGGCTGTGAGGGCGGCGGCGTTGGCACGCAGCATCTGGGCGAAAGTCGGGTCACGCTCGACCTCGGGCCACACTGTGGTCAGCGCGTCGGCGGCGGCGCGTGCGACGCCGTGACGCTCGTCGACGCCGAGGCCATCGCGGGTGGCACGCTGAACCAGTTGATGTACCCGGACCTGGTTCAGATTCGGATCAACATCGTGATGGATGAGGCTGAGACGG
Source organism: Streptomyces sp. NPDC059371 (assembly GCF_042751995.1). NCBI lineage: Bacteria > Bacillati > Actinomycetota > Actinomycetes > Kitasatosporales > Streptomycetaceae > Streptomyces > Streptomyces sp. NPDC059371. Next base: position 32,113 of record NZ_JBHYXD010000043.1, read on the forward strand.
TGCAAGGCCCTCAGGGCACCGAACGCGTCGTGTGAGTACGTTTCGGCGTCAACTGCGCCCCGCACCGTTGCGATGCGGTGAGTGGTGAGGTGGATCAAAGAAGGCTCGCTGATCAGCACCTGGATGGGGATCCCGTTGGGATCCAGGAACGACGCGAGCTGGAGCATGGGACGGGCCAGACCAGCCGGGCGGAGTACGTCGGCGCGTTCAAGGGACAGGGACCAGGTGGCGGCCAAGGCAGCGCTCTGGCCGTCAGGCAGAACGTCGGGCGCAGTATCCGCCAGCGCGGTGGTGCGGTCGGCCAGTCGCGCCCGGTAGGCCGCAGCGCTCTCCGCGGCATCGACGAGGTAGGCGGCAGCCTGGGACAAGGCCAGCGGCAGGCATCCTAGCTCTACGGCCAGAGCAGCCAGTTCGTCGGCCGAGTCGGTACGTTCGTCGGCGGCGAGAACCTTGGTCAGATAGTCAACAGCCTCGGCCTCGGTAAACAGACCAACTTCGATGCTGCGGCGGCTCTCACCGGTCAGCATCGCATCTCGGCACCGGGTAGTCAGCAGGGTCCGGCCGTGTGGGCTCGACGGTGGCCAGAGTCCATTTAGTTCAGCGGGGTCGGTGACGTCGTCCAGTACCACCAGCCACCGGGACGGCCTAGCCCCGGCATTGGGCTCCAACCATGCCAGGAACGCCTGGGCGGCTTCCTGCGGATCTTCGGGAGGCACGCTCAGGATCTGCCACGCAGCTCGGGCATAACCTGACACGATGTCGTACTGGGTGTTTGCCGTGATCCACACCAGCACGTCCACCTCGCCAGCGGCCAGTGCTTGACGTGCGTATTCTCCAGCCAGCTGTGTCTTGCCGTTACCACCGCCACCGACGAGCACAAGCGTGCCTTGGCTGGCCCAGAGTTGTTCGATCCCCTCGCGAAGGTGAGGGCGGGACTGAAATGTGGAGGCGCGGGCTGGTAGGACGCCCACGAGAGCAGTCCGGTCACGGTCCCGGTAAACAGAAGGCGACGGCGCGATATTGCCAGTGAGGTTTCCCGACACGGCGATCCCGCCACCCGAGGCGATGGCGGTGCCGGTCGCCGTCGTCACGGCGCTGCCTTGGGGCCCGAGCGAGGGAGCGGACTCCGGACGGAAGTAGTTCTGGAGTCGTCGCAGGAGTCCGCGCCCACGTTCTGGGGCGTTGTGTGCGCGATCGCTCGCCACCTGCCGGGAAGCGGACAACTCGGTTTTGGCAGGGTTCCGCTCATCTAGGGCTGGCGTTCCGCTCTGCGCCTTCACGGCCGCGCCCGCCTCTTCGTCCGCCGTCGGTTCCACGATGGCCACCTCGGCTGCTGTGGTGTTAATCCCCAGCAGTCGCAGCGCGGTGTCACCGGCCTGCGCGAACGGTGCGAGATCAGCAGCCAGTTCGCCTGGGGCGCCTGCGGTGTGCAGGACCGCTTGGATGCCGTACGGCGCGTACGGATGGTCGGAGAGATGCGCGCTCATGGCCTGATGGACGAGGCGAACGTCTCGTCGGGTCAGCTCCTGACGCAGGCGTTTGCTAGCGCCAGGGATGAAGGCCAGGAGGGGATCATGTCCTGCCTTTCGCGAGACGTTGAGTAATCCGCTGGAGAGAACCTCGGCGAGGTCGGACATTCGGGCTTCGGGCACGACCCGCTCTCGGAGGACTTTGAGCATCGCGACGGTGAGGCTGTCCAGCGCGGACCCGAGAACAGCCAGCCGGACCGCGCCGGGTGGGGCCGTGCGGACGAAGGAGTCTGCCATCACCTCGAGGCCGGGAGCCTCGGCGCCATGACGGCTGCGGGGCTGGTGGTTGCCGTCGGGCACGACGACCGCATCGCAGCCGTTCGGGTCCGCCCATATCACGGTCCGCGCCCATGCCCGGAGGGCGTTCGGAGTGCATGTCAGTACGGGCAGCACCTGCCCTGGGCCACTGTGCGCCGTGGATGTGCTGCCAGTGAGGCGCAGGGCGGCGTTGGGAGCAGCCGAATACGGAGCGACCACCTGACAATGCGGGTGATTCAGCGCAGACCGGTGCCACAGACGTCGGGGAAGGGGATCAACAAGGGCGACGGGAGCAGCGTGCCCCCAGGCGCGGAGCATGCGCCATGGCGCGTCCTGGCGCCATCCGGGCGCCGCGCAGTCTGTGAGGACCAGGATCAGGCGCCTGCCCCGGGGGCTATTGCTGTGCTGAGCCGCTCGGTGCACGGGAATGACGTGTCCGCTGTGGTCGTGAAGTTTCGGCGCCTTATCGTGCCAGGTGAGAGGCCAGGTGTAGACGGCGCGGAAGGCACCCAGGTCGCGCAAGACACGGGTCAGCGCCTGTGCCAGGTCCTCCCACAACGTCATGGTCAGGGAGGTATCCATGACGATGACGACCTCGAACCACCGCTCGGGGGCTGGAGTGAAGACCGGCAGCAGGGTGCCGCTGCGGGCGTAGTGATCCACGGTCGCGTCGATGTCGAGTCTGCTGCGCAGGCCTTGGGGCCAGGGCCGGCGGAATGGACGGAGCGCCCGGCCCAGCGCCAAGGCGTCAGGCAGCGCGCTGGGTCGCTCCAGGGACAGTGGCACGCCCCGGACCGGGGTGCCATCGGCGTCCCTGGCGGACACGGGCAGGGTTTTGGGGGTGGAGGTGGACGGGGGTGGCGCTCCGACGTTGCTGGTGACTGGCGGGTTCGTCGTGGGGCGTTCCGGGGTGTGTGTGTCCTCAGAGTCCGGCGTCTCTCGAGGCGGCGAGTGTGCTGTGCGGGCGGCGGCAAGCCAGGCCGCGTCGGCGAGCATCTGTGCGTCAGCGTCTGCGACGACGGTGCGGACAGCGGCGAGGACGCGCGCCAGGGCTTCAGTCACGGGCGAGTTCTCGCAGCAGGAGAGTGCGCAGCCGGTCCGCTTGCGTGCCGCCGGGCCCGTCGGCGGACATTAGAAGTCCGACGGCGTTGAGGAGTTGGTCCACGGCAAGGTGCTCACCCTGGGCAATGCGGGTGGCGAACTGATCGATCAACTCAGCAGCCCTGGCATCGGCTGGCTGCCGCAGATGGGCGCTCACGATGTCGGTGAGCGCCTCGGCGTCGAGTCGAGGCATCGTGAAGCGAATGCAGCGTCGAAGGAACGCAGGCGGAAAGTCACGGTCGCCGTTGCTGGTCATCACGATGAATGGGAACTCGGTACACCGCACCAGGCCGTGGGTGATCTGGTGTGTCTCGCGGCTCGCCCACTGGCGCACCTTCACCTTTGCCTCGCGGAAGCGCACAAGCTCCGGGATCTCGTACTCGCCGCTCTCCAGTGCTTCAAGCAGGTCGCTGGGCAGATCCAGGTCGCTCTTGTCGATCTCGTCGATGAGCAGTGCGCGAGGGCGGTTCGTCGGCAGGAGCGCTGTGCCGAGCGGGCCAAGTTGGAGGAAGGGACTGATGTCGTCCCGCTGGTGGTGGGGTTGGTCGGTGTCTCCGTGGGCCTGTCGCAGGTTCTGGGCGTGAATACGGCCCAAGGCGTCGTAGCGATAGAGCGCCTCAGTCAGATTGCTGCGCGAGGTGATGTGCCAGCGCAGGACTCGGCCGAGGCCCATCTCGTGGGCGACCTGATCGATCACGCTGGACTTCCCGGACCCGGCCGGGCCGGTGATGAGAAGCGGACGACGGAGGTGGAGGGCGGCGTTGACCGCCTCGACCATTCCGGGAGGGGGACGGTACTGCGCGTGCTGCGACTCGCGGGGGAACGTTCGCCACGGCGGTGGCGGGGCGAGTTCGGTGTTGCGCCGTTGACCATCGCCTCGGTAGTAGGGCATCCAGTTCACAGCTTCTCCTCCGGCGCGGCTACCGTGCGGTTGGTAATCAGTTGGCAGAAGTCCAGCCAGGTCTTGTCGTGTGAGACGGCGTGCAAGTCGCACAGACACTGGTCGGGGACGTGGTCGGTCCTGTGTTTGCGGTAGGCGTCGGCAAAGTCCTGGGGCTGACGGTGCCAGTAGGTGCGCACGCGAGTGCGGAATGCCACGTCCGGGGCCGAGGCACCAGGGCGAGGCCAGACGACGATGGGCGCGTAGGGCAGCAGGGTGGTAAGCGCGCGGGCAAGATCGGTGCGTTCGTCGAAGCCGACGGCCGCACCCATCCGACCGGTGGCGAGTTGATGCAGCAGGTTCTCCTCGGCCCCAGGAAGGAAGAGGCCAGGATCGAGCCAGATCACCGGTTCCGTGCAATCGGACATCTCCTGGAGAGCCTTGCGCGCCGCGTCGTTGATTTCGGCGATGTCCGTGACGCAGGGCACAGCGGGATCGGGTCCCAGCCGGCCGCTCCACCGCATCAAGAGGGAGTGCCGGGCGCCAAGCGTAAACACTCCGACCGACTCATCCTCCAGGGCCCATGTCCCACTCATGAGGTCGGTGAGAAGACTGACAGGAGCGGCGATATCGACGTGGTTCAGGGTCTCGCCCTCGCCCAGGTTCTTCCGTGCCCAAGCCAGAGCAGTCTTGATCGCCGCCACGAGCCTGGCGCGTTCGTGTGCGAGAGGGAACGGTTCCCCGGTCTTGATTACCGCTCCGTCGCGTGTGAGCCAGTACTCTGCATCGCCCCACCCCCCCTCGCGCACGTCGGCGAGGCTGATCACAAGCCGCAAAGCGGGTGTGGGACGCGCGAACTCCGTCAGAGCGTCACCGAGTTGGACAAGTAGGCCCCGTCCAATGGCCCACTGTGCGAGCCGCGTGTCCGCGCGGTCTGTCCCGGCCAAGAAGGCGAGTGCAGCCACGATCCTGGCGAGGACCGCTCCGGGGGCTGCGGCGTACGGCTGGGCCTCAAAGACTGCGTATTCCAATACGTCCTGCAGCGGGTCGGCAGCCAGCACGCCAGCTGGCAGGCCGGCAAGGCGAGCGGCAGTGCGCAACCGCTCGCTCGTTAGCACCCCGGGGAACATCTCGGCGAGGAACTCTGTCGTCACCGCGCATTCCATCAGCCCCGCGACAGCACAGGCCATGCGACCCGTCGCGTCTCCCGACTGCGTGTCGAGGGCAAGTTCACGCTGCCAGGTCACGAGTTGAGCGAATGAGACGGTAGCAGGGACGGATGTTTCGGGGCGCCAGGCCGCCATGGCTTCACGCACTTCACTGGCACCGATGGCCCCGACCACGTTCGTCCTGCCCCTGGCACGCTGGACGTCGGGGGGCAACGCCGATGTGTCGTTCTGGAGCAGCTTCACCACGATCTGCTGTCCAATGTAGTTAACGCTGCTGCCCTCGCCGAAGGCATTGCCTTGCATGTCGCGTCCGACGCCCGTGGCTCCCTCGCCTCGCGCGGAGACTCGCTGGCGCTGGCTTGGCACTGCAGAATCGGGCGTGAACGGAACGCGTGCCAGCGCGTTGGCAACACCCGCTGACGATTCTTCCCTCACCTGGCTGCTGCGGGAACCACCGCGGCCGAAGAGGCGCCACCAGGACATACGCGTCAACGCTCGCTATCCTCCCCGATCGCGTTGTCGACGATGTCCTCGCCCGCGCTCACCGCACCTTCACCGCGTGCGGTGACATCACGTCTCCCGGCAGGCGGGGCGGCTCCGGCCGGTGGCGCAGGAGGCGGTGTGGGCGCAATGGTGACCTTGGCACCCTTCCCGATAGCGTTGCCCTGTACCGAGCGTCCGGCAGCAAGTGCCCCGCGACCTTGCGCGCGGACGACGTTGGCGCTCTGAGTACCGCCTGCTGGGGTCATCAGCAAGATGATCACCGACAACGCCAGTCCGATCACGGCTACCACGGCCCCGACCACGCTGGCTGTGCGATCTCCCTCGTCCAGGTCGAGTACGGCTACGGCCACCAGCCCCACGATGGCGGTGAGGCACACCCCGCCCACAATCCAGGCCAGCACGCGGCGGACACCAGCAGACATTCAAGGCCCCATCCCCGAACGCACATTTCTCCCCTCGACACTAGCGCCCCACGTCATCAGCCGAGGGGGAACTGCGGAAGATCCCCAGTCCTGCGCGTAGGCGCATGCATACATAGAGCGGATGGCGCGCTACGCATTGAGTTGCAGGAAGTCCTGATCAGATAGCTCGGCTTCTTGAGCATCGGCCCGTCGGGCTACAGTGCTGGTTCACTGAGCTCGCCTAATGGCGTGACCGCTGTCCAGGTTGACTAATGTCGGCCAGCAAGCAGCCCCCCAGGCTCTCCCGCTGAGGGCCACGACGCCGTGTCAAACGGTTCCTCCGTCCCGTCGTCGTCCACGATCACAATCTCGCTTTCGATCATGGTGGCTGTGTTGCCGTCGCTGTCCCCCAGCAAGGGCAAAGGGCTGACGTGCTGAGAACCGCGCTTGGTCGTCAGCGCCGTTCCCCCTCTCGTTGCGCCTCCACGGCAAGGCGTCGAGACTCCGCGAGGCCATCGGCAACGCTGGCCGCGATGAGGGCCGCACCGGGGGTGTGGCCGGAGCCGACATACCGCCACTGCCGTTCGGTGATCGCGTCGGGCATGTCGACATAGCCCGCGTGACGAGCGCGTTCGGCGCGCAGCACTGCGTACGTGGTCGAGTAGGCGCGGGACTTGGTGAGGATGTGGCCGCGGTAGCCGAGGGTGTGCGCCCAAGCCCGAAGGCGGAGGGGTTCGTATTCGGGGAGGCCGCCCAGGCTCCAACAGGTACGCATCAGCGTACGAACGTGATCGCTTACGGGTGCAGCCGCGATGCCGCCACGGCTTGTGACTGGGTAGTCGGTGCCGACGCCTGTGTCGCTCGCACCTTTGGTGACGTACTTGGCGACATACGCGGCAACCGCGTCGTCGTCCGGACCGTCGCCGACTGCCAACAGTGGCCGAGCGTCGATTTGGACTCCCCAGCGCAGCGTCAACTCACCCACGGCGGGGCTGTAGGTCGTGCGGACCATGACCCTGAAGGCAGATGCCCGCACAGCACGGCTGAGGAGTTCCACGGTGCCCCAGGCCGGAGGGTCGTCGTCCCAGGCGTTGGGACCGTCGAGGCGTACGACGGCGTGCACGTGGACGGCCGCGCGCTTCTGGTACTCGGCGACGCGGGCGAAGGACAGCCGGGCGTGCCGGGCGAAGTGGGACTGAACGAGGCCCGCGGAGGAGGCGAGACGGCGGCGGACGTCGATGACGAATCGGTCCCACAGCTTGGAGGCGTGCGCGTGCCACAGCACGTGGGCTGTGTAGTCGTAGCAGTCCGGGCACAACGGCTGCCCGACGACCGACGCATCTGAGGCGTGCACCGTCCCGCAGCCGACGGTGCGTCCGTGCTCGCAGGTTCCGCCATCACGGCGGGGGCGGCACTGCTCTCCGGCACGGTGGACCGGGCCGAAAGACGGGGCGGTGAGGGTGATGAAGAGCCGAGGTCGATGGCGGACCGATTCGGGGACGTTCTTGCCGCCGAGGAGACCGGCGCGGACCAAGTGGAAGGTGTCGCCTGCGTGGAGGCGGGAGCATGCCGGGCAGACGGTTGCGCGGCGGTTGCGGCAGCGGACGAGGAGGCGTTCGCCGGGTTCGTCGCGGGTGTCGTAGTGCTGGAGGATCTCGCCGGTCGCACCGTCCAGGGTGGTGGTGGAGCCGGAGAGGTGGACGGGGTGGGCGCAGCCGCCGGTAGCGGTTACCTGATCCAGCCAGCGGGGGAACTTCGGGTCCTGGGCGATGCGGATGGCATCGCGGTCTGCTTCGGGGAGCTGACGCAGGCGCGCCGCGCGGTCGAGATCGGCGCGCCTGTCAGCCGGGGTGAGTTCCGGGGTGATGGTGGTGGCCTTCCGGGGTGGGCCGCCGAGGCGGCACGGGTGGTGGTTGGTGGCGCGCTGTCGGTCATGGGGATTGCTCCCTTGCGTGGTTGGGCTGGGGGTGGCCAGGTCAGCGGATGGTTCCGGTGCCCCGGCAGACGCGGCAGCGCCGTGTCCGTCCGGTCCAGGTCTTGCGGGCTCCGTCGCCCTTGCAGTGCGGGCACCTCACGCGAGGCATAGGCATAGCCGTGCGTCCTTCCTGATCAGAAGTGGGCGAAGCCGGTGAGGATCCAGGTCATGAAGCCGTTGATGGTGAGGCTGACCGGGGTCTGGCCGAGGTACATGCCGAACAGGGCGATGCAGGCCGCTTCCCAGATCCGTACGTCGCGGGAGCGGACGAGGAGGAAGGTGATGACCCCGAAGAGCAGCACGAGGGACACGGCCGTACCGGCGCTGATCACTTGTCCTCTCCTTCCAGGGCCGCGAGCGCTGCCGCGAGGCCCGGCAGGTCGGGGGTCATACCGGCGTACTTGCGCGTGACGGACACGGCCTCATCCGTGGGGGTGAGGTGGGAGCGGGCGCGGCTCCATCCGCCGTCGGGCCCGGTGCACACGGCCACGCCCCGTTCCTGTGCGCTGATCGACTGGGCGACGATCACGGCGTCCTTGTTCAGGTCACCCAGGGCCATTTCGGCTGTGCCGGGGTCGTTGACGCGGTGGCAGATACGGCCGCCGAGCTGGGCGCGAAGTGCGGTGACGCCGCGGCCGAGGTCGGAGCCGACTCGCTGGCCGGCGACCACTAAGTGGATGCCGAGCGCGGCTCCGAGCTGCGCGATGCGGAGCAGGAGCGTGGAGCACTGTTCCGCCTCGGCCTTGCCCTCCCGGGTGCCGTCGGAGAGGTACAGCTCCGCGATCTCGTCGACGATCACCACCACGGGTACGGGCCGCAGCTTCTCCGGGAGCTCCCAGATCGAGCGCGCCCCGGCCGTGCGGCACGCACTCATCCGTTCTTGCATGTCGACCACCAGGGCCGAGAGCACGGCAACGGCCTCACGTCGGCAGGTGGCCAGCGCGCTCAGCCGCCCGGCGAACAGGCCCAGCTCCATGCCGCCCTTGCAGTCGATCCCGACCAGGGCAATCCGCTGAGTGGCGAGTTGGGTGATCAGCCGTGCCAGCAGCGTGGACTTGCCCGACCGGGTGGCCCCGACGACCAGCCAGTGCGGCACCACGCGCAGGTTCATCACCCAGGCTCCGCCGCTCTCCAGGACACCGATGAGCGCGGAGAGCAGTTCGGCCGGGGCCGTGGCTAAGCCCGGCCGCTCCAACGGATCCGTGGCCGTCGCGGTCAGCAGCACCAGGCCCCGTTCCGGGGAGGTGACCCGTACCGCGTGCACCTTCCATGCGTGCACCAGCGCGTCCGCCGCCTTCATGTACGTCGCAGGGGTCTGGCCCGCGTGCAGGTGCACGGCCACGGTCAGGCCGAGGCGGTTCGCCCTGGGGAAGGAGCGCCGCGGGGTGAGCGGCCGTAGCGGATCGCCCTTGACGACCAGGTCCCCGAGAAGCCCGCGCGACGGACGGTGGGAGACGGAAAGGTCGTTGAGCAGGGCGACCTTGCGCCAGGTCAACACCACCCGGCACGCGGTGACCGGGTATCCGGCGAGGTACCAGTGCCAAGCCGGACGGTGCCGGCGCAGCAGGTCACCGACGACGAGCAGCCAGGCCAGGACGGCGAGTGCGAGGGCGAGCAGGATCGGCCCCATCACGCGTCACCGCCCTTCGCGTGTGCCGCCGGGCTGCCGGGCACCGGGGTGATCGCGTCGGCCCGGAAGCTGACGCCGTGCCGGTCGCCCATCGACCACATGAACGCGGTCAGTCCGGTGACCTTGACGATCTGCCCTTCGTCGATGCCTTTGGGCTGTCCGGTTACGGCGATCTCGATGACGGAAATCCGTCGTCCGTCCTGCCGCACGGTGACGGCGACGGTCCAGACCGGGTTGCCGTCCCGGTCCCTCTTCACCTCCTGTGTCTCGAAGTTGCTGATCTTCGCTTCCGGTGCGATGGCGCACCGCAGTACGCCCAGTCGTGCCGTGTCCACGGGAATGGACTGCATTGCATGGCCTCCTTGGCCAATCGGGACGTCCGACACATTCGGACGTCACTTGTCCTTACGAGTGACGACTATGCGGCTCTGTACGGCGAGGGTGCAACTACTTATGCTGACGAGTGATGTCGCGCGTGCGACGTGCCTACGACCTCACCCGGAGATGCCGAGATGACAGAGATCCAGCGCCCCGGAGCCCTCTACCAGCAGGTCGCCGCCGCGATCCGCGAAGCGATCCTGACCGGCGAATACGAACCCGGAGGCCCGCTCCCCTCCGAGGCCCAGCTCATGGAGCGCTACAAGGTCTCGCGCCCCACCGTCCGCAACGCCGTCGCCGCACTGCGCGCGGAAGGCCTCATCGACGTCCACCACGGCAAGGGCAGCTTCGTCCGCTCCGCCGGCGGCCCCGCCATCGCGATCTCCCGCCACATCGGCAGGACACCGGCCGGGCATTTCCGGCTGTACGGCGTCGCCGTGTGGCAGCAGGCCGAGGAACCGCACACCTACCGCACCCACACCACCGAAGCCACGGCCCAACTGCTTGGACTCCAGGTGGGAGAGGCCCTGTTCGGCTGCGACCAGCTGCTCGCAGACCCGGACACCGGAGCCCGCGCGATGCTCCGGACACTGATCCCTTTCGCCACCGTCGAAGCCGTATCCGATCTCGGCAAGAGGCCGGACGCCGCCCCCGCCGCGATCTACGCCATGCTCACGGCGGCCGGCCACGAGCTGTGGTGGTCGGAGTCGGTACGGGCCCGCATGCCGCTGCCCGACGAACGCACCACGCTGCGCCTGCCCGACGCGACCCCGGTCCTGCACGTCTCCCGCGTCACCTGCGGCACCGACGACCAGGCCCTGATCCTCGAAGAACTCCACATCGGAGCAGCCCGCACCGAACTCACCTACCGGATCGACGCCGGCGAGTAGCCCGCACGACGCACCCGCACAGGAACACCTGCGCACCCCGTGACGCATGCTCAGGACATGAGCGCATTCAGAAGCGATCTGGACCTTGAGGTCTACGACGTGACGGGCAACGGGGTCCAGGTCGACGTCGCAACCAACGCCCTGGACGGCACAGTTCGGCTGGCCGTGCTGTTCACCCAAGAGATCTACCTGTCGGCCGATGACGCCGAGCGAGTCGCCCAATCGCTGCTGCGCGCCGCAGCACACGCCCGCCGCTTCGAGCCGAAGACCGACCCGGAACCGTAGATCGGTCGAAACAGTCTTCACTTCCTCAAGGGCGCGCCTGCGGCGCGCCGGGCAGCCCGGCCGCCCCGGCCGGGCGTGCGGCGTGACCGCCGGTCCCGTCCGGTCGCCCGACTGCCCGCACCACAGCACGCCCAAGGAGTCGAAGCATCCACCCACCGGAGCGGGCCGGGGCCCACGGGGCTGGGGATCGTCGGCCACCGAGACTTTAGACAGCTCCCATGGGGCGAGCCTCGAAGAACAGGGGGCCCATCGGGCACACCAGCGGGCAGGTCCAGTACCTGCCCGATTCGCCGGGCCAGCGTAAGGCCCCCTGTTCACTCGCCCCATGGCAGCTACCGTCCAAAGTCTCAGCGACCGACGACGTGCCCACGCGCGCCACTCACCAGCAAGAGGACGCCTCACGGCGCACCGCCGTCGCCGCCCGAGATCCCCTCCAGGAGCACGGAAAGCCGGTCCACCGCATCGAGCCGGCCCGCCACCCGCACGACGCCCCGCCCGCTCTCGTCCGTCGAGGCAACAGCCCGCACCTGCGACAGCTCGAACCCTGCCCCGAGCAGCGCCCGGTTGAGCCGGTCCGCAGCATCCCGCGCCGCACGCCAGCCCGCGATGTAGTCGACGCCGGACACCCACAAACCACGGTCCGCGCCCTCGAAGTCGAGACCGTCTCTCAGCCAGTCCTCATCCGAGCCAGTCACCTTGCCCACCTCTGCCCTGATCTAGTAACGGATCGTCAACTCTCTTTTCTTCAGGGCAGATGCGCAGCGCAGCGGCCCCGGTACCATCAGGCACCGGGGACCGCTGCGTCCCCTCCCGGACCACCCCGGTTGCTTCCCGGCGCGGGGGTGGTCCGGTCTCGGTATGAGGTTGTGAAGCACGGCCCCTCAGCTCGGGAGGGGAGCTCCCGGGATGGTCCGAGGAGCCGCGCCCCGTACGGCCGAAGAGGGTCAGACTCCGGCCGGCGTCCGGACCGCCGCTCACTCCCGATCGCGTGAGAGTGGACAGGCGTGCGGCCCGGAGATCTCTACGTAGCGCTGTCGAGGTCGAAGCGGACCCACACGGTCTTGCCTCCGGGGCCCTTTGGCGACCACCACACCGCGTCGGCCAGTCGCTGAATGATCAGCAGCCCCCGCCCCTGGTCTGGCAGCAACGCCTCGGAGAAGTCACCCACCAGCTCCGGCGAGACGAACTCCCGGGCCGGAAGATCGGGCGGAGTCGAGTCCTCGTCAGCGACGCCGATGAACAGCCACCCGGGCCACGCCTTCACGAGCACATCGATCCGCCGGGCGGCACCGGGTTGGGTCAGGCAATCGTCCGGCACTGCGTGGTGTACGACGTTGCCGACCAGCTCCGAGACAACGAGCCGGCCATCGTCGACCATGTGGCCGAGCCCCCAGTCCTGGAGGCAGGCGCCCACCATGTTGCGTGCGGCGCACGCGGTGCCGGCGGACTCGTCGAAGAGCGTCAGCGCCCGGAAGTGTCCCGCCGAGGGATCCTGCGCCGCGTCACGCAGCGAGACCGCCCGCGGGATGTTCGCTCTGCGTTTGCTCTGCCGAACGTCCATTGCGTCCCCTGCCGACTGCCGACGAGCCCTGTAGCCCGTCGCTCCGTGCAGAACAGTGAACGGCGCGGGCGGTAGAACCGGGAGCGTTCACCAGGGGGTTCACGTGAACACCGGCAAATGCAAAGGGGGTTCACTGATGAACCCCCCAATGTCATAGCTCTGTGCCACGATGAATGCTCGCTGTCATTCTCGGGTTGGCAGGGGAGCATGAGCCGAGAGCCGAACGCACAGTTGATCGCGGTCATGACCGAAGCGAACGTCTCCAACAAGGGACTCGCCAAGCGGATGCAGGACGCCGCTGCCCAGCGCGGAACGAGTCTCGGGACGACACACGTCGCCGTACAGCGGTGGCGAGACGGCGCGGGCATCCAGCCCCAGACGGCGGCCATCATGGCGGACGTTCTCAGTTCCAAGCTGAACCGCCGCATCACACCGGCCGACCTCGGATTCTTCGCCCAGCTCCGGCAGGCGACGCCGCAGCCGATCGGGTACCCGGGCACCGTGTCCGGCGTGCTGTCCATGCTCGACGGACTCGCCGACGAGCGGGTTGAAGCCGTCACACCCGACGACCTGGCGGTCGCGGACACCGATCTCAACTCGGCGGTCCTGTCATGGATGATCGCGCGCCCCGACGGCGTCGAGGCCGACAGGCCCGCTCACCAACGCATCGGCATGCGGGACGTGCGCGCCGTCCGAGACGCGGCCGGCATGTTCATGCAGCTCGACTTCAAGTACGGCGGAGGCCACGGTCACCGGGCCCTCCGCCACTACTTCCGCCAGGAGGTCTTACCGCTCTTGGGGGCCAGCTACAGCGAGAAGGTCGGCACCGCGTTATTCGGCGCCGCCGCCGAGGTCTCGCAGCTGCTCGCGTGGACCGCGTACGACACCGGAAACCAGCGTCTCGCCCACCGCTACCTGACGTCGACACTGCGCCTGTCCCAGGTCATCGACGACCGCATGTTCGGCGCCCGGATCCTCGGCAACCTCAGCCACCAGGCGAACTACCTGGGCAACCACGCCCAGGCCATCCAGCTCGCGCGCGCCGCCGTCGAAGGCGCCAAGGGCAGGGCCACGCCGCGGGCCATGGCGAACTACTCAGCCATGGAAGCCCGCGCCCTGGCCAACGGAGGAGACCCGATCGGCGCCGGCCGGGCGATGAACGAAGCCGAACGCCACTTCGAGCACGCCGACACCGCCGACGACCCCTCGTGGCTCGACTACTTCGACTCCGCGGAACTCATGGGCGAACTCTGCCACTGCTTCCGCGACCTCAAGATGCGCCGCGAATCCGTCGAGGCAGCGCAACGCGCAGTCGATCAAACCGACCCGAAGTACGCCCGCACCCTGGGGTTCTGCCGCATGGTGCTCGCCCAAAGCCACCTGCTGAACGGTGAACTGGAAGCCGCCGTCACGACAGCCAGTCTGGCCGTGGACGGCGGAGACACACTCCAGTCCTCCCGCTTCCAGCGCTACGTGACCGACTTCCAAGCCGAAGTCAGCGTCCACGCGGCGAACCCGATCGTGGCCGCCTTCAACAACCAGGTGCACGACGCCCTCGCCCGCTTGGACGACGAGTAGCCGCTACCAGGGACGCCAATCCCGAGGCCCGTCGTCATTGCGCAGCCCAGCTATGCGGCGGCGATACTCAGCGGCCGTCCGCTCGTCTTCCTGCACGTTCTGCATCAGCCACGTCGTCATGCCGAACTCCTGCAACCCACGCAGCGTCTCGTACCCGTGCCACTCGTACAGATCCCGCCCGTAGGCCCTGACGAAGTCGGCGTACTGCTCGTCGGTCTGCCAGCCAAGACTGTGATGCTCGACTGCGGTGACCATCAGGTCCCACTCAGGATGATCGAAGCAGAAGGCCTCGAAGTCGATCAGGATCACGCACCCTTGGTCGTCCACCATGAGGTTCTGCACGTGAGCATCACCGTGGACCGGCCCCTTAGGCGTCTCGAACCGCAGCTCTTCGAACTTGTCCCGCAGCTCCCGCCACCGCTTCCGCAGGAAGACCTTGTCATCCCCAGGAATCACCGCCCGGTCGAGCCGCAACTCCTGCTTATCAAAGGGATCGAACGGCGGCAGCTCCAAGCCGGCCGGCAGAGTCAAGGAGTGCAGGTCCCTCAGGATCACGCCCAGCTCCCCGTACGTTGCCTTGCGGTCCCCCTCCTCGATCAGATGCCAGAACGTCACAGGGTGCCCGTCGACCACGAGCGGCTGCTCCAGATCCTCAACGACCCGTGCAGCGGGAAACCCTTCCGCCGCCAGCCACCGCGCCACAGCCACCTCGTTCCGCGACTTCGGCAACCACTCTTCCCCGCGGGCCACCCGCACGATCACCGGTACGGACGCCAGCCGGAACAACGCGTTCTCTCCGAGACGGATCAACTCCGCATCTCTGTCATCGAGCCCAGCAGCCCGGCACGCAGCAACCATCACCCGCGTCGCCCCCGCCGAAGTGAACCCCTCTTCAGACCGAGCAGCGTCAACCGCCATGCCCGCACCAGCTCCCCTAGTCGCGCGATCAACCGGCACACGTCTACGGGTGACCAACCCGCGCGCACCAGACACGACTCCGAACGTACCCAGCCCAGCGCGATCGAGACGAGGGCGTGGACCGCGAGACAGCAGACTTCGCCAAGCCCTCAGCCTGGAAGGGGGTAACTGGCAGTGGACAGTATTTGGGGAAGCGCTTTGGAGAACATCTCGTAAGCACCTAGCAGACCTCGTCGCTGATCAAGCCAGCGTAGTTTCAACGGTGAATCAGGATCCGTCACGTGCACCGGATCCCGCCGAAGAGCATCTATGGCGAAGAGTGCCTGCTCAAGCCACCTGAGGGCTGTACCAGAGATACGTTCAAGCTCCGCCACCTCACACACCACGACAAGATCGTAGTGCCCTCGGAGTACCGCACCTTCCGCTTTACGCAGTTTGTCGCGCACTTCGCTTAGCTGCTGCCCGTCACTAAGGGCATAGATCAACTCATCTAGCGCATCGACCGCTTCCCCCAACTTCGCTTGGAAGGCTAAGCAGTTTTGGCGGCGCCACTCATCATGTTGACGCCGCCGCTCGTCGTCCTTGCGTTCCTTGTCCAACTCGTTTTGCTGAAGCAGCTGAACCTGAGCCCCACGGGCTGCCATCCCTGCCCCAACAGCAGCTCCCGCAGCGCTCGCGAATCCCGCCAAGCCAGCAGCCCAGACAGCAGCGACCCCCTGATCCATGGAACAAAGCTTGCCGTGTCGACGGCAGTCGGGGTAGAGCTGAGCTGCAACTCGTCAAACACGCGTGCACGACCATCGCTGAGCAGCATGATCCACTCACCTGCTTCTCACGCGCCTTCGGCCCTCATCAGACGACCTGACCTGGGTCAGCCCACCCATCATCACCCCGTCAAAGCTCCAGTGGCGCCATCGCGCTGCGCGCCAGTCCGGCAACGGCCTTGTCGCCACGATCCGTCTCGATCGACGACAACAGCGCGGCGAGAGCATCCTCCGGGGCCCCGTCACGCGAAGGCGGAACACCCTTCACCAAAAGTGGTGGTGACAAAAGATGCTTCGCTCTAGAGTGGGAATATGGCGAATATTTCTGAGGCTTGGATGCCTCACTGGGTGGGACAGCTTCCACAGCTTGAGAACGTAGCGATCCCAGACTCAGATAAAGATGAGTTCATTCACCACCTCTTCGAATTCATGTTTCAAGAATTCAATCATGGCCACAGTAGCCAGACTCGCATGGATCTCGGACTCGGGCGGATAGATGAGTGGAAGCTCAATTCATCCGATGGTCGCGAATTCCCTCGCCTGTGGGTAGCGAATCACACGGATGGCTTGCACCTCTCTTTGGCTGGCCAAAGAGAGCAGCGCCAAGAAGACATCGCAATGTGGCGCGGGGGAATCGAAGCAGCCATCGCGCGCATTGGTACGCGTAATAAAGAGCGCTGGATCGCAATTCTATCCCAGAACCAGCCCGACCCGCACACACTGAATGGCCAGCGCCTTGATGGGGATACGACTATTGGCGATCTATCCTTCGCATCACTTACTAGTGGCGTGTCTGAAGATGCTCTGATTCCTATGAGCGGCCACGGAGTAACAGTGGGGCAATTCTCCCATTGGCCTATAGAGGTGCGCGGATCAACCTCTTGTTACACGTGGCGCAGAGATGGGGAAGTGGCCACACTGGCGCGACTGCGGAGAATCAGTGCAGCCCTTTCACTCGCTTGGGACAGTCCATGGCTCGTGCGCGAAGGCCCCCACGATTCCAACCTTTCCCAGGAACGTTCCCACCTCCAGGGCCACTCATGGCGCCCTGTTACCGACGAAACAATGCGCGACGGCAGCAGGCCGATTACTATTCCCAGCTGGATTGCGAACGCTGAACGAATCATGGCAGAGACTCCGCGATGGGCGAATGCACTACTAATGCACCAGGAAGGATTGACGCTGAAGCGAGATCACCCATCTATGGCTCTGGTATGTTTCACCGCAGCCGTTGAGACGATCGCCCAGATCAACAAGAATCCCGAAAAATGCCCAGAGTGCAGCATGGTACTCAGCAGTCGTCAGCGCTTCGAAGACACCATTCACGGGGTTTTGGACGAGGAGCAGGCAATGTACCTCATGAAGTCATACCCTCAGCGTTCCAAAACCGTGCATCAAGGAAGGCTTCACGGAACCGAAATGCAGATCAATGGATTCGGGCGGATGAGCTTGTTTGTTCCAGATGAAGAACTGCTATTCACTGCAGGCACCGTCGAAGCGGCTCAAGAAGCAAGCAAGCGGCTACTGTTGAATGCGCTGTGAGTGTAAACGGGCCGCCACTGAGCTACAGTCGGCGGTCGACTCATCAGCTGAGGCCTGGAAATACATGGAAAGTCACCTCGACCAACTCCGGTGACTGCAGGGCCATTTGCGGCTCGGATGTTGGCTGATGACCTGCCTATGGGGTCAGCTTCGGTACCCGCGCTGTTCCTGGTCTTCCTCTCTGCTGTCTCGCTCTTCCAGGGTGTCAAGGCAGCCCAAGACATCGGCTGCGAAGCTTCGCACACGTGAGCTTGGATCAGTGAGCAGTGGACTGAGAACTTCACGTCGGCGTTGCAGGGCGTCAGAAAGTTGGCGGGTGGTATCTGGGTAGGCGATGCCTGCTAGGAGAGCACTCCTGCTTGCGGCATCCACGCCTGCGCTCAGGATCGCTGAAACGACTCCGGCCCAGGCAGGGTCGTGCCACGAGTTTCGGACCGCGATTGCAGCCAGTTGCCGTTTATCCTGCGGCCCCACAGACCATTGCCTGACAAGGCCGGTCCATAGCTCTGTTCCTTCGCCCAACAGGGTCAGCGTCTCCGTTGCCGACATCTCGACCCGAGCGCTGTACGGGGCCACGGTTCGGGCCTGATCCATCAAGGCATGAAAGGCGCAGGCCAACTGCTCGCGGGCCGGCAATGTCAATCGACGACTCAAGGAGCGTTTCCAAGCCAGTGGCAGACCCCAGCGACCGTCATTGGCCAGCAGTCGTTCAACTGCGACGGCAGCGAAAGCGTCCGGCAGAGTCAAGGCGATCTCGGTAGCTCCGTAGGCTGTCATTTCGTCAAAGTCAGCAGATCTGGAAGACGAGTCGGCTTCCTTGAGCCGACGACTCAGCACATCAGCTACTTGGCTGCCTGCGATGTCATCGAGACAGGTGCCATCGGTTCGCGCCTCCGCGAGAACATGTCCGAGAGCCTGCACTACAACCGAAAGAGCGCCAGCAGGGCACCGATTACCGAGGGTAACCAAGAGAGACAGCCTTTGCGCTGGCCGCTGTTGTCGACACCTGACGAGATGCCAGGTGAGACTCGTGGTCAGGCGAAGCGCAGAGTCGTCACCCGACGTCGGCGCCGAGACAACGGATCCCATGATCGCCGCAAGAAGCCGGGCCTCACGTGTTGGATGCTCATCGACCAGGTTGAGGGCTGCATCAACCAGGCGTGGATCGGCGGTACGTCCGGCTATCCATGCCCACACTTCGTCCGTGTGTCTTTGGGCGAGTCCAGCCAGCAACTCGCCTTCACCTGGCAGGCCACTTCGGCCGAGACGATCAAGCACAGGGAGCGGATCAGCTGCGGCAGAACCCACTGCACGGGCAAAAACCGGCAGCACGGTGACTTCAATGCCCACGACGCCCGGGCCCGCCTCATCCAGCAGTCTCAGCGCGTCCGCTGTGGTCATCTTGGTACCCAACTCCTCGGCAGCACGATGCTGCTGATCAACTGCATCGCCCCAGGAAACGTCCGTATGGAGGGGCTGCAGTACCAAGAGGCTTGCCAAAGCACCGTCAGAGACGGCCGCTGAGGCCACTGGATCTCCGATGGCTGCGGCGTCAGCCAATGAACCAGGGCGCGGGTCTGGCCCCAGCACTGCCTGGGCAGCACTGCGCCGCACGGACAACGGAAAGTCACTCCAGCGGGCGGCGATCTGCTGGGTGAACGCGCTGGCGGCGGTGTCCAGTACGGCTATTGCATACGCCGGCATCGGAGTGCTTGAGCCTGGCAGCGGAATGGCCCCCTCACCGCGTAGCTGGCCGGGCAGCCCGACAAGGGTATGCAGGACCGGCAAATTCTCCGGTGCGCGAAGGGCGGGTTCATCCAGGAGCGATCCCAGAAGGCTGAGTGCGTCGTTGAGGCCAGCGCCGGTCTCCTGGCGGTCAGGCAGGACGAGAGTGTGAAGGGTTATCACGCTTGCTGAGTCGGGGCTGCCCGCGGTGGTGCTCTCCACGGTCAAGCGGAGTAGGGGACGCAAGGCGGCTAGGAGCACACGGGCGACGGTGGCTGGGGTGCGGATCGCAGCTTCGGCCGCTGCCAACCCTTGCGGTGGGTGCAGGGTACGGTCCGTGTACCACTGGGCGAGGGCACGCAGAACTTCACGACGCCGTTCAAACAATATGTTGAACTGCGCAGGGAGGGCATGAGGTGAGGCGGAACACCAGTGCTCTATCGGGCGCAGGATCTCAGTGTCTCTGTCCAAGCCCTCCAGGGGGAGATCTGGCTCTATAAGCCAAGCTACGTCCAGCAGGATGTGCACCGGGCTGGGCATGGTTTCGAGATCGGTACGTGCGGCGAGACCGGCGAATCGCTGGCCAAGTCGAAGCAACTCATACCGTTGATGCGCATCCAGGTCACCGCCCCAGCGCCGAGGCGACGGCTGCAATGGCCATTGCGTGACAAGACGTTCATAGAGTTCGGCGAGAATTCCGGGAGCAGCTGGCGCAGCCTCACTGGCCAGCCCGACAATGGCTGCCCAGCCTCCCAGGTCAGCGTCTGCCGGCAAGAGTTCCCAGACAAGACTGGCCAGCCGCGCGGCTGCTTCAGCGTCGGCCCGGTCATTCACGGCCTGGGCTAGTACGTTCAGCTGGGGCCCGAGTCGTGCAGCTGCTATTTCCAGCTGCAGTCCGCGGTCAAGACCACTACTCCCGGCCTGATCAAGCCCCGCGTTGCTCACCAGTTGCTGCAACGCGCTACCGATGTTGAGCCGTACTCTGGCTCGGGGATCCAGGGCATCTTTGAGGAGGACCGGGCCGAGCAGGGCAGGGCGCAGGGTGTAGGGCGGAGCGTCGGCTAGTCCTGCGTCAGCAAGATCGTCCAGCAAAGTGGAGAGCCGATGTGGCTCTGGTGGAAGTGTCGACACAGCACCAGCCAGCTGCGCTAGGCCATCCCCATCACTTACAGTCCCGAGAAGCGCGAGAGCAACCGCAGCTGCCCGGTGCTCATCATTGGTGTCGTCAGCAGGCAGGCGATCGTCGGCCATGTCACGGAGCAGGGAAGCCGCGTCCGACCAATCGAATTTGTCGGCGGCCAGAGCTCTTTCGCAGGCCAAATGAGCAATCAGCGGATTACCCTGAGCGAGATTGATGACACTCAGCCGAAACGGCAGGTTCTCTATGCCTCGGCCAGTGACAATCGTGTCAACGGTCGTCCTGTCCAGCGCACGTAGCTCAATTGTTGGACCGGCTGAACGCTCCAAACCGCAACGCCGAAGCGTGGGCGCGCGTCGGCCAGGCCGCATCGTCATAACAAGACGAACGCGGTTGAATTGTGAGTCGTTGACGAGCGCCGACACTCCGGTCAGGTCCGGGCTGCGATCGGCGTCGTCGACGATCACTACTAGGGGAACATCGACCGGGACCTGGGCGAAAGCCTCGACTGGCAGTGCTACGCCAGTCGGCGCCACCAGGACAGACGCAACCGATTTCGAAGCCTCGATCGCCAGGCGTGTTTTGCCGACCCCGCCGGCCCCCTCCACAACGACTACCCGCGACGCACTTTCCTCGTCAATCAGCGCCGCCTTGAGCTCCGTGAGTTCGGCTTCACGCCCCACCAAGGGCGCAGCCATTCCCGGTACTGACGCGCCGAGCCGATCGGCGTACTCCTCCCAGGTCGACAGCGTCCGAGGTGCTGGCGCGGTCCCGCCACCCGGTCTCCACACGATGACTGTGTTGTACTGGTCGCGCCCAACCTGGTTGATTCGCCCCTGGTCAGATGCGGTGGCTTGCTGGGAGATCCGGTCACCGGCGTCGTTGTTACTCATTATCTCGCGATCCTTTGTACTGGTCGCCGCCGACTTGGGTAACGGACGCATCGTCGGACACCTCCGCCTCCTGTTTCACCTTCTCCGGCTCACTGGCGACGGAGGCAGACAAGGGTGCGTGGGGCGTGTACTGGCTCCCGCCGACCTGCACCGACCGGCCATGGCCGGAGGCTGTGGCCCGCTGTGAAACCGTGCGTTCCATCGATGGTAGAGACGGGGCAGGCTCATCGCGTCCTGCCCACCAGCCGACCGCGCCAGCAGCCACAGTGGCCACCACTGTGGCGAAGGCGGTTGCCACTACCCACCGGTCGGCCTCTGCGTCAGGCATCCAGTCGAATGACACCGACCGAGCCGCCCACAAGCACACCCCAAACACCAGGGCCGCTGTCGCCACTGTGATCGTCCATCGCCTCAGATGTGACATCCCTGCCCCCATTTCCACCCCGCCGAAGCCACTCAACACCGAGTGCAGCACCCAGGATGCCCGACGCCTCTCTCACAGCGCTCGACGTGTTGCGAAGACCGGGGCCGTACTCCCTCTAGTGCTTTGACCGCATAGGTTCACCGGTTCGGGCGGGCAGCCCCCGGCTACTGTTCCTTAGGATGCGGCATCGTTGAGAACGGAGGGTTGGTGGCAGTTGATGAGGCGCCAGTGGCGCGGCTGAGAGTTCGGAACAACGGTGAAGACTTGCTGGAGCTGGTCCTTGAGCCGTACGGAAGTGATCACTGGCTGGTACCTGGTGAAACCTTCGTGGTCTGGACGTTCGGATCTGAGGAAGGTGATCCATGGTCGGGGACGACACATGGCAACGAGCCCTTCCAGGTTGACTACCGGCCAGGCTCGGTGACCGTGCATTTCAACGGGAGTCACGGCTACGTCGCGGATGTCATAGGTACTGAGATCGAGTGCGGCCACCGACGGCCGACCGTCGCCGGGACCCCGTGATGGCTCGCGCCGCAACCCGGTGAACCGATGCGGTCACAGCACTAGCCCCCGCCAGCGCCTCCATCACCCGATCGAGTGCCCCGCTCACGTCAGTGAGAGTGACCGCTCGATGCCGGCGTCGGACCCGCGTTCTTGACCGTCAGAGGCAGCAGCTTCTTGCCGGTCAGGCCGATTTGTATGGCCGTGTCTATCTACGGGCACCTTTTCACTCAAAATCGCGCCACGCATCGTCGACCACCGCCTTAGGAGTTCGATCGCTTCAGCCAGCTGGAGCCCTCGCCCTTGCATCCGCACCGTGTGCATCACTGCTGCGGGCTGCCCATGTCCGTCGGGACTCGTCGGACACAGCCGCGTGCCGGGTGGCTCCAGCGCCTGGCACCCCGTTCCGGGACGGTGCCCCCTCCCCAACAACGTCCGAAATAAAAGCCCCACGAAATTAACCGGGAGCTATTCAACACTCGATCACGATTATTAAACAATGCACAGCGCGACATTTTAGCGCCAAGTTAAATCGGACACCCCGACTGACCTGCAGCAATGATGCCCCCGTGAGAGGTTAATGCGCTCTCCTTGACGTCGAAGGCCGGAGGGTTCTTTAATTAGTGCGCGTTAGAAAGTTCTTGGCCTAAAACTCTGAAGGAAGTGGCATGCCTATTGACCGAGCTGTAGTCCGACTTCGCGACGTCATCCGTGATCGCCTCGCCAAAGACGATTCGATCATGATGACGCGTCGTGCCGTCACTGACCTTTACCGCGAGGCCCACCACTATTGCCTTGCCCAGGAGTGGATGGCTGGCAACTACCCCGGCACCGATGGGGGTACTACCAGCGACGAAGGGGTGATACAACAGATCACCCGGAACGGGAAACGCCGAATGAGCAAAGGTCAAGCCATGAGAATTCGCATCAGCTTGGAGGAGTTCGGCGTTGAGAGTGAACCGCCGCTGGAGCGGCTCGATTCTGACACCGACAGCGTTCGGTTCTTCCGTAAGTGGCAGCCCTTGGAGTAGGTGCTGACTACTGATCGATCACTCAGCGGCGTGCTTGGCGCGTGCAAGTGAGTCAACCTAGTCAGCGATCTTGAACGTGGCCAGGGCGCGAGCCACCGTGAATTCAGATCCCAAACCCATCGTACTGGTGAGTATTCCTAACCAGATGAATCCCTCAAACGCCGTTCGGGTCTGATGCTCGCTGAAAGTCGCCCAGGACCACGCCTCGGCGCAGCCCACACGTAGAGCGCCGAAGACAGGAGCGTCACGCGGAGCGGGGCGCGGCTCGATGACGTAGAGCAGCTCGTCACTCAACCATGTGAGGGCCTCCACGACGCCAATCCCACGAACTCACGGACCATCGAACGCCAACGAGCCCCCTTCCCAATCAGGAAAGGGGGCTCGCAAGTTCATACAGTCACGCACAAGCCGGTACAGGCCTCAGACCCACTCCACCTCGGAAACGATGTGCAGTGAAGGCCCAGGGCCCGGCAGGGGCGTCCTGAGGGGTGCTGGTGGCGCTGGTGGGCGAGGGATCGAGACGCCCGCCGCAGACAGTGCAGCCGTCACCTCGTCCTCGCTCGCTCCCGCCAGCGCCTCAATCACTCGATCGAGTGCCCCGCTCACGTCAGTGAGAGTGACCGCTCGATGCCGGCGTCGGACCCGCGTTCTTGACCGTCAGAGGCAGCAACTTCTTGCCGGTCGGTCCGATTTGTATGGCCGTGTCCATCTGAGGACATACCCCGCAGTCGAAGCACGGGGTCCAGCGGCAGTCCTCGACCTCTGTCTCGTCGAGGGAGTCCTGCCAGTCCTCCCAGAGCCAGTCCTTGTCGAGGCCCGAGTCCAGGTGGTCCCAGGGCAGGACCTCCTCGTAGGTGCGCTCGCGGGTGGTGTACCAGTCGACGTCGACGCCGAAGGGGACGAGGGCCTTGTCGGCGCAGGCCATCCAGCGGTCGTACGAGAAGTGCTCGCGCCAGCCGTCGAAGCGGCCGCCGTCCTCGTAGACCGCGCGGATGACGGAGCCGATGCGGCGGTCGCCGCGCGAGAGCAGGCCCTCGACGATGCCGGGCTTGCCGTCGTGGTACCGGAAGCCGATCGAGCGGCCGTACTTCTTGTCGCCGCGGATCTTGTCGCGCAGCTTCGTGAGGCGGGCGTCCGTGTCCTCGGCGGAGAGCTGCGGCGCCCACTGGAAGGGGGTGTGCGGCTTGGGGACGAAACCGCCGATGGACACCGTGCAGCGGATGTCGTTCTGGCCGGAGACCTTGCGGCCCTCGGCGATCACGTTCATCGCCATGTCGGCGATCTGCATGACGTCCTCGTCCGTCTCCGTCGGCAGGCCGCACATGAAGTACAGCTTCACCTGGCGCCAGCCGTTGCCGTAGGCGGTGGAGACGGTCCGGATCAGGTCCTCTTCCGAGACCATCTTGTTGATGACCTTGCGCATGCGCTCGGAGCCGCCCTCGGGGGCGAAGGTCAGGCCCGAACGCCGGCCGTTGCGGGTCAGCTCGTTGGCGAGGTCGACGTTGAAGGCGTCCACGCGGGTCGAGGGGAGGGAGAGGCCGATCTTGTCCTCTTCGTACCGGTCGGCCAGGCCCTTGGCGATGTCGCCGATCTCCGAGTGGTCGGCCGAGGAGAGGGACAGCAGGCCCACCTCCTCGAAGCCGGTCGCCTTCAGGCCCTTCTCGACCATCTCGCCGATGCCCGTGATGGAGCGCTCGCGCACCGGGCGGGTGATCATGCCCGCCTGGCAGAAGCGGCAGCCGCGCGTACAGCCGCGGAAGATCTCCACGGACATGCGCTCGTGGACCGTCTCGGCCAGGGGGACGAGGGGCTGCTTCGGGTAGGGCCACTCGTCGAGGTCCATCACCGTGTGCTTGGAAACGCGCCACGGGACGCCCGACTTGTTGGGCACGACACGGGCGATACGGCCGTCGGAGAGGTACTCGACGTCGTAGAACGCCGGGATGTAGACGTTGCCCGTCTTCGCCAGGCGGAAGAGGACCTCCTCGCGGCCACCCGGGCGGCCCTCCGCCTTCCAGGCGCGGATGATCTCCGTCATGTCGAGCACGGCCTGCTCGCCGTCACCGATGATCGCGGCGTCGATGAAGTCGGCGATCGGCTCGGGGTTGAAGGCCGCGTGGCCGCCCGCGAGGACGATCGGGTCGTCGAGCGTGCGGTTCCTGGACTCCAGCGGGATGCCGGCCAGGTCCAGGGCCGTGAGCATGTTGGTGTAGCCCAGCTCCGTGGAGAAGGACAGGCCGAACACGTCGAAGGCCTTCACCGGGCGGTGGCTGTCCACGGTGAACTGGGGGACCCGGTGCTCGCGCATCAGTTCCTCGAGGTCCGGCCAGACGCTGTACGTGCGCTCGGCGAGGACGCCCTCGCGCTCGTTCAGTACCTCGTACAAGATCATGACGCCCTGGTTGGGCAGGCCGACCTCGTAGGCGTCGGGGTACATCAGGGCCCAGCGGACGTCACACGACTCCCAGGGCTTGACCGTGGAATTGAGCTCTCCGCCGACGTACTGGATCGGCTTCTGCACATGCGGGAGCAGAGCTTCGAGCTGTGGGAAGACCGACACGGCGGTTTCGGCAGGCATCTCGCGAACCTTCGTGAGCTGATGGTGGGGGTGACCATCTAGCGTAACGCGACCGGAGGGCGCGCCGCACCGCCGGACGGGCGCCGGGCCCCGGTAGCCTCCAGGCACCGCCTCCGCCTGCGGTGACGCCGCCGCGATACCGCGGTCGGTCTGACGT
>NZ_JBHYXD010000043.1:57932-69370 GCF_042751995.1 Streptomyces sp. NPDC059371
CCCAGCGCCGGGGGGGGCCCCCCCCCCCGCCCTCGGGGGGGCGTTCGGCGCGGACCGCTATACCCCGGCCCTGTGGGCGCCGCTAGCCCCACCCAGGCCCCCGGCAGGGCCGCCTCGGCCGCCGCGGCGCGTTGTTCCTCGCGGCCGTGGAGCACCCCGTACGTGAACGAGCTCTCCCTCGCCGCATGGGCCAGGGCGGCCAGTTCCCGCAGGGCTTCCCGGGTCATCACGCTGTCCTGGTGGTCGCCGAGGAGGCCCTGCAGCGACTTCATCGACTTGACCAGGCCGGCGGCGGGTCCGCCCAGGGCCGGGGCCGCGGCCTCGGCGGCGTAGCGGGTGCGCTTGGCCTTCTTGCGCGCGTCGTGCATGGCGTTGTCGCGGTCGGCGCCCGGCGGCCGGTCGAGGGCCTGCTCGACGAGGTCGGAGACCTTTCCGAAGTCCTTGCGGACGGCCTTGGCGATCACCTTCGCGGGGTCACCGCCGGCCGCCTTGAGCAGCGGCGGGTCGGTCACGAGCGCGTCGAGCGCGGTCAGCAGCGCCAGGTACCGCTTTCCGTCCAGGACGGCGATCAGGCGGCGCCGGGAGCCGCCGCGGCGGGCGTGCGTCCAGGTGCGCAGCCGGGTGCGGACGGGTCCGGAGAGCAGGGTGCGGGGCAGTTGGCCGAGGGATTCGGTGAGCCGCTCGGTGAGGACTTCCCGGTCGCGGTCGACGCCGAGCTCGCCGGCCAGCCATTTCAGCTCGTCGCCGATCGGGTCGGTGACGGCGCGGTCGAGGATCTTCCCGTACGAGCGGAAGGTGCTGCGCATCCGGCGGGTGGCGACGCGCATGCTGTGCACGGAGTCGGGGAGGTCGCGGCGGACGGCGGGATCGAGTTCGACGATGGCGTCGTACTGGGCGCGGAGGTAGCCGAGGACGTGGTCGCCCGCGGTGACCGGGTCTTTCCGGGGGGCGGGCTTCTTGGCGCGTTTGCCGGTCGTGTCGAGGGCTTTCGCGAGTTTGGAGGAGGCGGCGGAGCGGCTCAGGCCGGCCTTGCGGAGTTTCTTCTCGACCTTGTCGAGGAAGGCGGGGTCGCCGTCGTCGGCGAGTTCCACCTCGATCTCGGTCCAGGTGGCGGTGCCCTCGCCGCCGCCGAGCCGGTCCGCGCGGACGCGGTCGAGGCTGACCTCGGCGAGCAGGGCGCCGGAGTCGTCGACGAGGTGGCGGATGTCTCGGGCGGAGCGCAGGCGTACGAGGGGGACGAGTTCGGCGTCGCGAACGCGGGAGCGGACGAGTCCGGCGATGGCGCGGGGCACGGTGTCGGAGAGGGGGGCCTGGATCTCGTCGCGCACGCCCTCGGAGACGGGGAGTTTCAGGTGCCAGCCGGCGTCGTCGCCGCCGGTGCGGCGGCGCAGGGTGAGGGAGGCGGCGGCGAGACGCTGGTCGGGCGTGTCGTAGTAGGTGGCGTCGAGTTCGGCGACACCTTTGTCGACGACGCCCGCGACGCCCGGGACTCCGGTCAGGTCGGGCATGTCGACGCCGCCCTCGGCGGCCGGACCTTCGTACTTACGCTCGATCTCGCGCTTCGTGTCCGCCATGAACCGAATCTAGACGCGTTTGCGGGCCGTGGGCAGTACCCAATCGGCCCGGCTTGGCCGGAGCGGGCCTTTTCCCGTTGGGCCGGGTGTCACCTCGTGTTCGCCGAGGCGCCACCCGGCCGGCGGGCCCGCTGAAGCCGCTGCCGCGCCGCTCCGCTAGGCCGACATCGGGCGCTGCACCCTGATCGACTGCAGGAGGCCGATCGCGACCCAGACCGCGAACATGGAGGAGCCTCCATAGGACACGAACGGTAGAGGCAGACCGGCGACCGGCATGATCCCGAGGGTCATGCCGATGTTCTCGAAGGACTGGAACGCGAACCAGGCGATGATCCCGGCGGCGACGATCGTGCCGTACAGCTCGGTCGTCTCGCGGGCGATGCGGCAGGCGCGCCACAGGATGATGCCGAGGAGCAGCAGGATCAGGCCCGCGCCCACGAAGCCCAGTTCCTCGCCCGCGACGGTGAAGACGAAGTCCGTCTGCTGCTCGGGGACGAACTGGCCGGTTGTCTGCGAGCCGTGGCCGAGGCCGGTGCCGAAGAGGCCGCCGGAACCGATGGCGATCCGGGCCTGGTTGGTGTTGTAGCCGACGCCCGCCGGGTCGAGGTCGGGGTTGGCGAAGGCCGCGAAGCGGTTGATCTGGTACTCGTCGAGGACGTGCAGCCGCCAGGCGGCGACCGCGCCGAGGGCGCCCGCGCCGATGAGGCCGAACACCCAGCGGTTGGAGGCGCCGGAGGAGAGCAGTACGCCGAGCACGATGACGACCGCGACCATGATCGTGCCGAGATCGGGCATGAGCAGCACGATCAGCATCGGGACGGCCGCGAGACCCAGTGCCTGCACCACCGTGCGGTGGTCCGGGTACTGCTTGTCGCCCGCGTCGACCCGTGTGGCCAGCAGCATGGCCATGCCCAGGATGATCGTGATCTTGATGAACTCGGCGGGCTGGAGCGACAGCCCGCCGGCGACGAGCCAGTTGCGCTGGCCGTTGATCGTCGCGCCGAGCGGGGTCAGCACGAGCAGGATCATGAAGACGGACATGCCGTACAGGATCGGTACGGCCGTGCGCAGGGTGCGGTGTCCGAGCCAGATCGTGCCGATCATCAGGCCGAAGCCGATGCCGGTGTTCATCATGTGGCGGATGAGGAAGAAGTACGGGTCGCCCTGGTTGATCTCGGTGCGGTTGCGGGTCGCCGAGTAGACGAGGGCCGAGCCGATCGCCGAGAGCGCGACGGCCGACAGCAGTATCGGCCAGTCGAGCCTCCGGGCGATCGAGTCGCGGGCGAGCAGGCGGGTCCAGCCCGCGCGCTCGGGTCCGTACCGGGAGACGGAGAAGTTGTTGGCTCCGGTCATGTCAGGATCCTCAGCACCTTGGTCGCCGCCCTCGTCATGTCGGGATCCTCTTCCCCCGCCCCTTCGGCGGGCGGGCCGTACGCCTTCGGGTGACACGGTTGCCGCCGGTGGGCGAGGCCGTGGTGCCGGCGGGCAGGTTCGGGTCGGGGGTGGCGTCCTTGGGGGCCTGGCTGGCCTGCTGGTCCTTGGCCGGGTCCTTGGAGATACGGCCGGACTCGATCGTGCCGTCGGTCTGGACCTTCGGCAGGCCCTTCTGCGGGGTCGGCAGGAGGCCGTTCTTCTTGGTGATGGTGCCGTCGGCGGAGACGCCGTAGAGCGCGTTGTAGATCTTGCGCACGGCCTCACCGGACGCTCCCGAACCCGTACCGGCCTGGGAGATCGTCATGATGATCGTGTAGTCCTTGGAGTACGTGGCGAGCCAGGACGTCGTCTGCTTGCCGTAGACCTCCGCGGTACCGGTCTTGGCGTGCAGCGGGATCTTGTCCTGCGGCCAGCCGCCGAACTTCCAGGCCGCGGTACCGCGCGTGACGACGCCCGCGAAGGCCTCGTTCATGCCCTTGAGCGTGGCCCTGCTGACCGGCAGCTTGCCGTTGGCCTTCGGCTTGATCTCCTGGACGGTCTTTCCGTCGGCGCTGACGATCGCCTTGCCGATGGTCGGCTCGTACAGGGTGCCGCCGTTGGAGACCGCGGAGTAGATGGCGGCTTCCTGGATCGGGGTGACGAGCGTGTCACCCTGGCCGATGGAGTAGTTGATCGAGTCGCCCTCGCGCATCTTGTTGCCTTCGAGGCAGTTCTCGTACTCGATCCGCTGGACGTAGGTGCCGTTCTTCTTGCCCGTCTTGCACCAGGCGTCCTTGTTGGCCTTCCAGTAGTTCAGCTTCCAGTCGCGGTCCGGCACGCGGCCGGTGACCTCGTTGGGGAGGTCGATGCCGGTCGTCTGGCCGAGTCCGAACTGGTGGGCGGTCCTGTAGAAGTAGTCCTTGGGCTTCTTCTTCGGGTTGATCCCGCCGTCCCTCTTCCACTCGTTGTCGGCGAGTCCGTAGAAGACGGTGTCGCAGGAGACCTCCAGCGCCCGGCCGAGGGAGATCGGGCCGAAGCTCTCCCCCTCGAAGTTCTTGAAGACCTGGCTGCCGACCGAGTACGAGCTGGTGCACGGGTAGTGCCCGTCGAAGGCGTATCCGGCCTGGACCGCGGCGGCGGTGGAGACCACCTTGAACGTCGATCCGGGCGCCGACTGACCCTGTATGGCGCGGTTCAGGAGCGGGTAGTTGGACTTCTTCCCGGTGAGCGCGGTGTAGTCCTTGCCGGAGATGCCGCCGACCCAGGCGTTCGGGTCGTACGTCGGCTGGGACGCCATGGCGACGACACGGCCGGTCTTGGCCTCCATGACCACGACCGCGCCGGAGTCGGCCTTGTAGTTCTCGCCGGTGATCTTGTCGAACTGGGTCCGGGCGACCTTCATCGCGTAGTCCAGCTCGTACTCGGCGACGCGCTGGACGCGGGCGTCGATGCTGGTGACGAGGTTGGCGCCGGGTTCGGCCTTGTCGCTCTTGGCCTTGCCGATGACCCGGCCGAGGTTGTCGACCTCGTAGCGGGTGACGCCGGCCTTCCCGCGCAGGGCCTTGTCGTACTGGCGCTCCAGGCCGGAGCGGCCGACCTGGTCGGAGCGCAGGTAGGGCGAGTCGGTGTCCTTGGCCTTGGTGATCTCGTCGTCGGTGACGGGCGAGAGGTAGCCGAGCACCTGCGCGGTGTTGGCCTTGCCGGGGGCCGCGTAACGGCGCACGGCCTCCGGCTCGGCGGTGATGCCGGGGAAGTCCTCGGAGCGCTCGCGGATCTGCAGGGCCTGGCGCGCGGTGGCCTTGTCGGTGATGGGGATCGGCTGGTAGGGCGAGCCGTTCCAGCACGGCTGGGGCGTCTTGGCGTCGCAGAGGCGGACCTTCTGGATGACGTCCTTGGGCTTGAGACCGAGCACGCCGGCGAGCTTGGTGAGGACGGCCTTCCCGTCGTCCGCCATCTTCATCAGGTCCGTGCGCGAGGCGGAGACCACGAGCCGGGTCTCGTTGTCGGCGATCGGCACGCCCCGCGCGTCGAGGATCGAGCCGCGCACGGCGGGCTGGACGACCTGCTGGACGTGGTTGCCGGAGGCTTCCTTGGCGTACTCGTTGCCGTTGCGGATCTGGAGGAACCAGAGGCGTCCGCCCAGGGTGCCGAGGAGGGAGAGTACGAGAATCTGGATGACGACGAGCCGGATCTGGACCCGTGGGGTCCGGCCGGTCTCCGGGATGTTGGTCACTGCTGCTGCCTCCCCCTCTCAGTGTGTGTACGAGTCATACGAGTACACGGCGAACCTGTGCGTGGTGACACCGCGGCCGGTCAAGTCCCGTGACGTCCGGGACGCTTGGGCGGGCCGGCGGACGGGCCGCGTCGCTGTCGTCACAGCCGCTTGACCCCCTTGATGCGTCCGGCGCGGGCGACCCGCGCCTTGGCCGCCTTCACGCGCAGTCCGCCGCGCTGGCTGCCGATGCGCAGGCCGGTGCCGGAGGACAGCCAGCCCGAGGAGACGTCGGCCGCCTTGGAGGCCGAACCGCCGTCGGCGAGCGGATCGTTCTCGGCCCGCCGGGCCAGCGCCATCAGCACCGGCACGACGAAGGGCGCGAGCAGCAGGTCGTAGAGGGCGGCCGTGATGAGCAGGCTGCTGAGGCCTACATGGCGGGCGGCGGTGTCGCCGACGAGGGCGCCGACGCCCGCGTAGAGCACGGTGGAGCCGATCGCGGCGGCGACGACCACGGCCATGGGTCCGGTGGCCGATTTGAGTCTGCCGTTCTCGGGCTTGGCGAGGCCGGCGAGATAGCCGACGACGCAGAGCACGAGGGCGTAGCGTCCGGCGGCGTGGTCGGCGGGCGGGGCGAGGTCGGAGAGCAGACCCGCGCCGAAGCCGATGAGCGCGCCGCCGACATGGCCGTAGACCAGAGCGAGGGCGAGCACGGTCAGCAGCACCAGGTCGGGGACGGCGCCCGGGAGATGGAGTCGGGCGAGAACGCTCACCTGGATCACCAGGGCGACGACCACCAGGGTGACGGAGAGCAGCATCCGGTTGAAACGCATGGGATTCGGCTCCTCCTGCTACTGCTGCTGGCCGAGGTCGGGGGCGCTCGCCGAGGGGGTGACCGTCACGGTCACGGTCGGCGTGGGCGTCGGTCTGGGTTTCGGGGGGAGCACGGTGTCGCGCGGGTCGCTCTTGGGTGCCGCGACGACCACACCGACGATGTCGAGCTTGGTGAACGAGACGAACGGCGTCACGTAGATCGTGCGCGTGAGGTCGCCGCCGGAGGGGTCGACCCGGGAGACGACGCCGACGGGGACGCCGGGCACGAAGGGCTTGTCGGACTGCGAGCCGAAGGTGACCAGCCGGTCGCCCTTCTTGATCTTCGCCTTGGCGTTGAGGAGTTCGACGCGCAGCGGGCGGTCGCCCTGCCCGGAGGCGAAGCCGAGTTCGTCGGTGGACTCCATGCGGGTGCCGACGGTGAAGTCAGGGTCGTTGGCGAGGAGCACGGTCGCGGTGTCGGGGCCGACGGTGGTGACCCGGCCGACCAGTCCGGCGCCGTTCAGGACGGTCATGTCGCGCTGGATGCCGTCGTTGGCGCCGACGTCGATGGTGACGGTCCAGGAGAAGCCCTGGGCGGCCCCTATGGCGATCACCTCGGCGCCCTTGATGCCGTACTGGCCCTCACCCGCCACCTTGATCATCTTGTCGAGCTGCTTGAGGCGGCTGCGGTTGCGGTCGTCGCTGCCGAGCTTCGCCTTCAACGCCGCGTTGTCGTGCTCCAGTTGGGCGATGCGGCTGTGCCGTCCGCCCGAGTCGCGAACCGCGGAGATCGCGTTGCCGACGGGGTCGACCGCGGACGACACCCCGTTCTCGATCGGGCCGAAGACCGTCGCGGCGGCCTGGCGGGCACCGTCGACCGGTGAGTCCTGCCCGCCGCGGATGTCCACCGTGATCAGTGCGAACGCGATGGCGATCAGCAGCACCAGGAGCAGCCGGCTCTCTCGTGTGTCCCTCACGTGCGGCGGCCGTGCCTTCCTCGTCGTATTGGGTCAACAGGGGCGCGCCCTGGGCGAAAAGGATGCCCACGGTGCGATGAGGCTGGGGTGGGGGGGGTGAGACGGGGTGGCTGTTATGGGGGAGGTTATGACTCTATGTCGCAGGAGTTTATGCCTCCATACCAACGATCCGCCGCACGAGAAGGGGTGATCTCGTACGGCGGAATCGAAGTGTTACGTCATCTGCGGGGCTGGGCGTCCAGAACCTGCTGGAGCGCCTCGAACTCCTCGACACACTTGCCCGACCCGAGCGCCACGCTGTCGAGCGGGTCCTCGGCGATGTGGATCGGCATGCCGGTCTCGCGGCGCAGCCGCTCGTCCAGGCCGCGCAGCAGGGCCCCGCCGCCGGTGAGGACGATGCCCCGGTCCATCACGTCGCCGGAGAGCTCGGGCGGACACTTGTCGAGCGTCGTCTTCACGGCGTCGATGATCGCGTTGACCGGCTCCTCGATCGCCTTGCGGACCTCCGCGGCGGAGATGACGACCGTCTTGGGCAGACCGGAAACCAGGTCCCGGCCTCGGATTTCGGTGTGCTCGTCATTGTCGAGGTCGTACGCGGAACCGATCGTGATCTTGATCTGCTCGGCCGTCCGCTCACCGAGAAGGAGGCTGTACTCCTTCTTGATGTGCTGGATGATCGCGTTGTCCAGCTCGTCGCCCGCGACGCGGATGGACTGGGCGGTGACGATGCCGCCGAGCGAGATGACCGCGACCTCCGTGGTGCCGCCGCCGATGTCCACCACCATGTTGCCCGTGGCCTCGTGGACCGGCAGGCCGGCGCCGATGGCCGCGGCCATGGGCTCCTCGATGATGTGCACCTGGCGGGCGCCGGCCTGGGACGACGCCTCGATGACGGCACGGCGCTCGACGCCCGTGATGCCGGAGGGCACGCAGACGACGACACGGGGGCGGGCGAGATAGCGCCGCTTGTGGATCTTCAGGATGAAGTAGCGGAGCATGCGCTCGGTGATCTCGAAGTCGGCGATGACGCCGTCCCTCAGCGGACGCACGGCAACGATGTTGCCCGGGGTCCGCCCGATCATCTTCTTGGCTTCCGCGCCCACCGCGAGGATCCCGCCGGTGTTGGTGTTGATCGCGACGACGGACGGTTCGTTGAGTACGATCCCTCGGCCCCTGACGTACACCAGCGTGTTGGCGGTCCCGAGGTCGACAGCCATGTCACGGCCGATGAACGACATTGAGTTCCCCATCAGGATTCGTCTGGCCTTCCCAAAGCGAACGTTGACGGCTTTTTAGGGACGGCGCGAGGTTGGTGCAGCGACGTGAACGCTTCCATCGTAGACGCGCCTGCACGAACACTGCGCGAGGGTCTTGGCCATTGTCGGCAGATGGCCGAGCGACTCGCTTGTGGAGACGGGCCATCGGGGTCACGCGTTCCCCCGATCAGCGCGCATATGCCACGGGACGGCCTGATTTTTCAGGGCCGTCCCAGGTCAGACTGTCACAGCCGTGCTGACGCAGTCTCAGAAAATTCTTTGAAAATGTACTGCTCGGCGGGCTCCCGAGATCGTCCGGACGGCCTCGGCGAGGCCGCCCGCGGCCTCGGGCGCGACCGTCCGTACGCCGGAAGGTGACCGTCCGTGCGCGCGGACTCGGCGCTGAGCCTTCGTCCGGACGCTCAGGCGCGGCCGGGGAAGAAGATCTTCACCTCGCGCTCGGCGGACTCCTCGGAGTCGGAGGCGTGGATCAGGTTCTCGCGCACGATCACGCCGTAGTCGCCGCGGATGGAACCGGGGGCGGCGGCGATCGGGTCGGTCGGGCCGGCCAGGGCGCGCACGCCCTCGATGACCCGCTCGCCCTCGACGATCAGGGCCACGACCGGGCCGGAGGCCATGAACGCCACCAGCGGCTCGTAGAAGGGCTTGCCCTTGTGCTCGCCGTAGTGCTGCTCGAGCGTGTCCTGGTCCAGGGTCCGCAGCTCCAGCGCGGTGATCTGCCAGCCGGCCTTGCGCTCGATGCGGCTGATGATCTCGCCGGTCAGGCCGCGACGGACGGCGTCGGGCTTGAGAAGGACGAGGGTGCGCTGGCTCACGGGAAAGCTCCTTCGGGTCACACGGGTGCGGATGACCGAGGCTACAGGGCGTGTCCGGGGCGCTGTCACACAGCGTCAGGTGATACGGGCACGCGCCTCCGTCCGCCGGTACCGAGCGCCCACGCGCCCCGCCGGACGGGCTCAGGGCCTGTCCGACTCGGACAGGCCCTGAGCCTCCCGCACTAGGCCGGGTTGCCGTCCGGCTCGGCCTGCGGCTGCGCTTGCGCGGCGAACCTGGCCTTGGCCTCGTCGATCTTCCGGCCGTAGTGGACCGAGGCCCACCACAGCGCGGCGAAGGCCGCGCCCAGGATGAACATCGACGGCACGAAGAACCCGCCGGCGATCAGCAGGATCTGCAGCGCCCAGCCGAGCTGGACACCGCCGGGCCGCGTGATCATGCCGCACAGCAGCACGCTCAGCGCCATCAGGACCCCGCAGACCGTCCAGACCGTGGCCGTGGACAGATCGGGGTCCTTCATGGCGACGAGCCCGGCGAAGCCGATGACGAAGACCTCGCCGATCAGAGTGGAAGCACAGAGCGTACGCACGAGAGTCAGCCCTTCCCCAAGAGCAGTCGGACCTCGCCGACCGTGATGACGGAACCGGTGACCAGCACGCCCCCGCCCGCGTACTCGCCCTCTTCCTCGGCGAGCGTGATCGCGGCCTCCAGGGCGTCGTCCAGGCGCGGTTCGACCTGTACGCGGTCCTCGCCGAAGACCTCGACGGCGATCCCGGCGAGTTCGTCCGTGTCCATCGCGCGATGGCTGGAGTTCTGGGTGACGACGACCTCCGCGAAGATCGGCTCGAAGGCCTCGAGCACACCCCGTACGTTCTTGTCGCCGCTCGCGCCGACGACGCCGATCAGCCGGCTGAAGTCGAAGACCTCGCTCACGGCCTCGGCGGTGGCACGGGCACCCGCGGGGTTGTGCGCGGCGTCGAGCACCACGGTGGGCGAGCGGCGCACGATCTCCAGGCGGCCGGGCGAGGTGACCGAGGCGAACGCCTTGCGCACGGTGTCGATGTCGAGCCGCTGGGCGTGGGCCGAGCCGACGCCGAAGAACGCCTCGACCGCGGCGAGCGCCACGGCGGCGTTGTGCGCCTGGTAGCCGCCGTGCAGCGGCAGGAAGACCTCTTCGTACTCCCCGCCGAGGCCGCGCAGCGTGAGGAGTTGCCCGCCGACCGCGATCTGCCGGGACACGACGCCGAATTCGAGGCCCTCACGGGCCACCGTCGCGTCGACCTCGACGGCCTTCTTCAGCAGCACCTGGGCCGCGTCGACCGGCTGCTGGGCGAGGATGACGGTGGCGTCCTGCTTGACGATGCCGGCCTTCTCGGTGGCGATCTCGGCGTGCGTCTCGCCGAGCCGGTCGGTGTGGTCGAGGTCGATGGGGGTCACGACGGCGACATCCCCGTCGATCACGTTCGTGGCGTCCCAGCTTCCGCCCATGCCGACCTCGACGACGGCGACGTCCACGGGCGCGTCCGCGAAGGCCGCGTACGCCATGCCGGTGAGCACCTCGAAGAAGGACAGCCGGTACTCCTGCTGCCCGTCGACCATCTCGACGTAGGGCTTGATGTCGTTGTACGTCTCCACGAAGCGCTCGGCGGACAGCGGCGCCCCGTCCAGGCTGATGCGCTCGGTGATCGACTGCACGTGGGGGCTGGTGTAGCGGCCGGTGCGCAGGTCGAACGCGCCGAGCAGCGCCTCGACCATGCGGGCGGTGGAGGTCTTGCCGTTGGTGCCCGTGATGTGGATCGAGGGGTACGCGCGCTGCGGCTCCCCGAGGAGGTCCATCAGCGCGGCGATCCTGCCGACGGACGGCTCCAGCTTCGTCTCGCCCCAGCGGGTGGCGAGTTCGGCCTCCACCTCGCGCAGCGCCTTGTCGACCTCGGGGTCGGCGGGCCTCGCGGGTACGTCGGCCTGGTGACCGCCGGCGCCCTGGGTCCGCAGGGTGCGGCTGCCGGCCTCGATCAACGCGAGGTCGGGGTCGCGGTCGGTCTCGGCCTCGACGATCTCCTCGAAGAGACCGAGCGGATCACGCTCCGGGTCGTCGGACGCGCTGCTGTCGTGCGGGGGGAGGTCGCTCACGGGGCCAGTCTACGGAGGTGGCGGGGGTGTGGGGGCGTGTGGGGCCGCATGGGGGTTTTCGCCCCCTCCGCCCCTACCCGTCCCGTCCCTGGGGCTGCCGCCCCCGAACCCCCGCTTCGGACCGAACGGCCTCGTCCTCGATCGCCGGACGGGCGAACTCTCCGGCGGGAGAAGTTCAGCCCCTGCGGCGTTCGAGGAGCGGGGGTCCGGGGGCACGCCCCCGCGGTCCCCCAAAGCCCCCCCAACCCCCTGGTTCCCGGGGCCGTCA
>NZ_JBHYXD010000043.1:69380-73269 GCF_042751995.1 Streptomyces sp. NPDC059371
GGGGGGGGGGGGGGGGGGGGGGGGGGGCCCCCCCCCCCCCCCCCGGCCCCCCCGCCCCGCCCGGCGCGGGGGTGGCGCGGGGGGGCCTTCGCTTGCGCGGTGCGGACGGCTACGCCTCGGGGAGGCCGTCGAGCTGGGTCTGAATGCGGGCGATGTCCTCGTCCGCCTTGGCGAGCCGGCCGCGGATCTTGTCCACGACGTTGTCCGGCGCCTTGGCGAGGAACGCCTCGTTGCCGAGCTTGGCGTTCGCCTGGGCCTTCTCCTTCTCGGCGGCCGCGAGGTCCTTGGCCAGACGCTTGCGCTCGGCGGCCACGTCGATCGTGCCCGACAGGTCGAGCGCGACCGTGGCACCCGCCACCGGCAGGGTCGCCGTGGCCGAGAAGCTCTCGCCCTCCGGCTGGAGCCGCAGGAGCTGGCGGATGGCCGCCTCGTGCGGGGCCAGCGCGGTCCCGTCGAGGGTCAGCCGGGCCGGGACCCGCTGGCCGGGCTGGAGGCCCTGGTCGGCACGGAAGCGGCGGACCTCCGTGATGACCTGCTGGAGCTTCTCGATCTCCCGCTCGGCGGCGGCGTCACGGAAGCCTCCCTGCGCCTCGGCGCCGGGAACGGACACGGCCTTCGGCCACTCCGCGATGACGACCGACTCGCCGCCCGTGAGAGTGGTCCAGAGGGTCTCCGTGACGAACGGGACGATCGGGTGGAGGAGACGGAGGGTGACGTCCAGGACCTCGCCGAGGACCCGGCCGGAGACCTTCGCGGGCTCGCCGCCCGCCATGAACGTCGTCTTGGACAGCTCGACGTACCAGTCGAAGACCTCGTCCCACGCGAAGTGGAACAGCGCGTCCGACAGCTTGGCGAACTGGAAGTCGTCGTACAGGGCGTCGACTTCGGCGACCGTGGCGTTCAGCCGGGACAGGATCCAGCGGTCGGTGGCCGACAGCTCCTCGGCGGGCGGGAGTTCACCCTCGACCGTCGCGCCGTTCATCAGCGCGAAGCGGGTGGCGTTCCAGATCTTGTTGGCGAAGTTGCGCGAGCCCTGGACCCAGTCCTCGCCGATCGGCACGTCGACGCCGGGGTTGGCGCCGCGCGCGAGCGTGAACCGCAGGGCGTCACTGCCGTACTTGTCCATCCAGTCCAGCGGATTGACCGCGTTCCCGAAGGACTTGGACATCTTCTTGCCGAACTGGTCGCGGACCATGCCGTGCAGGGCGATGGTGTGGAACGGCGGGGTGCCGTCCATCGCGTACAGGCCGAACATCATCATCCGGGCGACCCAGAAGAAGAGGATGTCGTAGCCGGTGACCAGGACGGAGTTCGGGTAGAACTTCGCGAGGCTCTCGGTCTGTTCGGGCCAGCCGAGCGTGGAGAACGGCCACAGGCCGGAGGAGAACCAGGTGTCGAGGACGTCGGTGTCCTGGTGCCAGCCCTCGCCCGTCGGGGCCTCGTCGTCGGGACCGACGCAGACGATCTCACCGTTCGGCCCGTACCAGACGGGGATCCGGTGGCCCCACCACAGCTGCCGCGAGATGCACCAGTCGTGGAGGTTGTCGACCCAGTCGAAGTACCGCTTCTCCATCTCCTGCGGGTGAATCTTGACGCGGCCGTCGCGGACCGCGTCGCCCGCGGCCTTCGCGAGGGGGCCGACCTTGACCCACCACTGCATGGACAGGCGCGGCTCGATGGTGGTCTTGCAGCGCGAGCAGTGGCCGACGGAGTGGCTGTAGGGCCGCTTCTCGGCGACGATCCGGCCTTCGGCGCGCAGGGCGCCGACGATGGCGGAACGGGCCTCGAGCCGGTCCAGGCCCTGGAAGGGGCCGGGGACCGTGATGATCGCGTGCTCGTCCATGACGGCGATGTTGGGCAGGCCGTGGCGCTGCCCGATCTCGAAGTCGTTCGGGTCGTGAGCGGGCGTCACCTTGACGGCGCCGGTGCCGAACTCGGGGTCGACGTGCTCGTCCGCGACGACCGGGATGGAACGGTCGGTCAGCGGCAGCCTGATGAGCTTGCCGACGAGGTGCTTGTACCGCTCGTCGCCCGGGTGGACGGCGACGGCGGTGTCACCGAGCATCGTCTCGGCACGGGTGGTGGCGACGACGATGGACTCGTCCCCCTCCCCGTACTTCATGGAGACCAGCTCGCCGTCGTCGTCCTGGTACTCGACCTCGATGTCGGAGATGGCGGTCAGACAGCGCGGGCACCAGTTGATGATGCGCTCGGCGCGGTAGATCAGCTCGTCGTCGTAGAGCTTCTTGAAGATGGTCTGGACGGACTGGGACAGGCCCTCGTCCATCGTGAAGCGCTCGCGCGACCAGGCGACGCCGTCACCGAGGCGGCGCATCTGGCCGGAAATCTGCCCGCCGGACTCGGCCTTCCACTGCCAGACGCGCTCGACGAACGCCTCCCGGCCGAGGTCGTGCCGCGACTTGCCCTCCTTGCCCAGCTCGCGCTCGACGACGTTCTGCGTGGCGATGCCGGCGTGGTCCATGCCGGGCTGCCACAGCGTCTCGAAGCCCTGCATGCGCTTGCGGCGCGTGAGGGCGTCGATGAGGGTGTGTTCGAAGGCGTGCCCGAGGTGCAGGCTGCCGGTGACGTTCGGCGGCGGGATGACCACCGTGAACGGAGGCTTGTCGCTCTTCGCGTCCGCCTCGAAGTAGCCACGCTCTACCCAGCGCTCGTACAGCGGCCCCTCCACATCGGCCGGCGCGTACTGGGTCGGCAGTTCGGGGATGGGCTCTGATGGCTGCTGCTGAGCGTTCTCGGTCACGGGATCAGTTTAGAGGCGTCACGCCCCGGTCCCGAAACGGGATTACTTCGTAACGGTGCACCCCCTGCGGACCTGGTTGTCCGACCTGTGCGTCAGGATGTCAGGAACACATAAGGCATCTGGAGGGGAACCCAGAAATGAGCTACAACCAGCCGGGCCCGTACGGCGGGCAGCCCCAGCAGCCCGGACCCTACGGTCAGTCGGGCGGCCAGCCTGGCCCCTACGGCCAGCAGCCGCCCGCCCCTCAGCCCGGCTACGGCTACCCCCAGCAGGCTCCCCCGGCGCAGCCCGGCTACGGCTACCCCCCGCAGGCTCCGGGTGTCCCGCCGCAGACTCCCCCGTACGGCCAGCCGCCGGCCTACGGGCAGCAGCCTCCCTACGGCACGGTCCCGATGCCGCCCGAGCCGTCCGGCGGCAAGAAGAAGACGGCCCTGATCATCGGTGGCGTGGCCGTGGTCGCGGCCATCGCGGTGGCCGCGTACCTCGTGCTCGGGGGCAGCAGCAGCTCCGACGTGGCCGACGACGGCCCGCACAAGCTGACGACGCCGGCATCGGTCCTCGGTGGCGAGTACAAGAAGTCCAGCGACAGCAGCGACAGCGGCGGCGGCATGACCAAGGACGACCTCAAGGACGCCGAGGGCTGGGGTGTGAAGAACCCCAAGGACGTCAACGCGGCCTACCAGTCGGGGGACAAGAGCAACCCGCTGGCGGCGAAGCAGATCTCGTTCGGCGGTGTCTGGGGAACCATCGACGACCCGGAGAAGACCGTCGACAACATGTTCGCCGACATGAAGACGAACCAGGAGAAGGAAGGCACCAAGGACGGCGAGCTCGTCGGCAGCCCGAAGGCGTACACGCCGAGCGCGCTCGACGGTGCCGTCCTCAAGTGCCAGGAGATCAAGGTCAAGAACGACTCCTCCAGCACGGGTGCCGCCGGGCCGAAGGAGTTCACGATGCCGGTCTGCATCTGGGGCGACCACAGCACGCTGGGCTTCGTGATGCCGATCGACTTCGCGAGCATGATGGCCGGAAAGGGCAGCACGCCCGAGGCCGCGGCCGAGATCACCGCGAAGCTCCGCAAGGACGTCCGCCAGAAGATCTGACGCCGTCCGCGGAACA
Source organism: Streptomyces sp. NPDC059371 (assembly GCF_042751995.1). Lineage (NCBI taxonomy): Bacteria > Bacillati > Actinomycetota > Actinomycetes > Kitasatosporales > Streptomycetaceae > Streptomyces > Streptomyces sp. NPDC059371. The sequence continues at coordinate 73,261 of NZ_JBHYXD010000043.1, forward strand.
GGTTCGACG
>NZ_JBHYXD010000044.1:0-7270 GCF_042751995.1 Streptomyces sp. NPDC059371
GGGGGGGCCCCCCCGCGGGCCCCCCCCCTCCACAGCCCCCGCGGGGGGGCCCCCCCCCGCCCCCCCCGGCCCCCCCCCCCAGGCCGTGGGTCAGGACGCGCCGAACGGGCCGGGGCCCGTTCAGGCGTGGCGGTGCGATCGGCTGTTGCCCGTCAGCACCCGGTACAGGACCAGGAGGATCAGCGATCCCGCGATGGCGGCTATCCACGTCGACAGGTCGAAGAACCCGTCGATCGAGTCGACGCCGAAGACGACCTTGCCCAGCCAGCCGCCCAGCAGGCCACCCGCCACACCGATCAGCATGGTGATGATGATCCCGCCCGGGTCCTTGCCCGGCAGAAGCAGCTTGGCGATGGCACCGGCAAGCAACCCGATCAGAATCCAAGCGATGATGCCCACAGTTCCTCCATCGTCCGTCCGTACAAGATGTGGCTTCCTCACTCCGTTTGTTCCGTCCCGGCCGGAACAAACCTGTGAACCTCAGACCGTCGCCCGATTCGCCGCCGCCACGGCCTTGTTCAGTTCGGCCGTGAACTGCGCGCCGGCCAGCAGCGCGAGGTTGGACAGCCACAGCCACACGAGGAAGACGACCAGGCCCGCGAGAGAGCCGTAGAGCCGGCTGTAGGCGCCGAGGACGGAGGCGTACAGGGCGAATCCGGCCGAGACGGCGAGCCAGAGGACGGCTGCCAGGATGCCGCCGGGAAAGCTGTGCCGGCGACGGCGGGCGGGCGTCGGCCCGGTGTGGAACACGACGAGGACCAGCAGGGCCACCAGGCATGTCAACAGGGGCCAGCGGAGCAGGTTCCAGGCCAGCGCGACCTGGCCGTCGACCCCCACGACACGGCCGGCGGCCTCGGCCACGGGTCCGGTCAGCAGCAGGACGAGCGCGCTCACGACGAGCAGCCCGAGAAGCGCCAGCGCGGTCAGCACCAGCCGGTGCGCGGTGCGCCAGGCCGAACGGTGGTCCGCCGCGTCGTGCATGCGGTGCAGGGCCCGCCGGAACACCGCGAGGTAGCTCGACGCCGACCACAGCGCGCTCGCCGCGCCGGTGACCAGCAGCGTCCAGGCGGCGGACCGCTGCCGCAGCATCTCCCCCAGCGCCTGGTGCAGCTCGGCGCCCGACTGGGCGGGAGCGTACGCGGTGACGTGCGCGATGAACTGCTCGGCGGTGTCCGGGCTGATCAGGCCGAAGGCGATGACCATGACCAGCAGGGCCGGGAGTACCGCGAGGATCGCGTAGTACGTCAGCGCGGCCGCCCAGTCGGACACGTCGTCGTTCCACATCGAGACCGGGGTACGGCGCAGGGCCGGCCACCAGAAGGCGGGCAGCCGGGGCCCGTACCGGCGCCGCCGCGCCGGGCGGACCGCCTGGATGACACTGTTCATGCCTCACCTCTCCGCGCCGGTCCGGCCGGCGTTCCGGACCCCGTGTCCGGCGGAGTCGGTCGAGGCTCTTCTTCCACGCGCGCGTCCCGCTACGCCCGCTCACCTCGCACGCCGCGACGGGCGGGACGCGTGCGTTCGCCTCAGGTCAGGGGGACGAACACGTGGATCGTCTTGCCGCCCCCGGGGCACGGCTCGATGGTGACGGCGGTGGAGAGGCGGATGATCAAGGGCCAGCCGTATCCGTTCGTCCGGTGCGTGCGCGGGATCTCGCCGGTGCCGTGAGCCTGGGCGGGGACGACGTCGCTGTTGTCGCGCACGGCGAGCCGTACGCCGCCGTCGGTCGGCGTCGCTTCGAAACCGGCGAGTCCATCGCCGTGCCGGATCGCGTTGGTGACCAGTTCCGAGACGACGAGCAGCAGGTCGACCACCGCGTCCGGGTTCGGCCCGCCCGTCCTGCCGTGCTCGCGCAGCAGGGCCCGTACGTGGTCGCGTGCCGTCGCGGCGCTCGTGATCGGGACCCCCTCTCCCGGGCTCGGCCCGTCCGCCGGTGGGCGGTTGACCGGGTTCACGGCCCGGTCGCCGGGTCCGGGAGTTCCAGCGCCGCTCCGACGCTGTCCGCGAGGACGAAGAAGCCCTCGGTCCCTGTCACGTCGAACAGCCTCCGAACGATGTCGCTGAACGGCCCGCAGACCACCATGAGCGTGCCGCGGGCCCGGTGCGCGCGCTGCGCTTCGAGGAGGACGTGCAGGATCGACGAGTCGGCGAAGCCGGTGCCGGACAGATCGACCACCGTGCGTTCCGGGCCCGCCCGGTCGGCCAGGCTCAGTGCCTCTTCCAGCCGGAAGGCGCTCTCGTGGTCGATGTCGCCGCCGACGCGTACGACGAAGGCGTCCTGGGCCGCCCAGCGCGTCACGGTGGCTTCCGGCCCGTCGGACATGGGAACACTCTCTCTCGTCCGCTCACGCGGGCTGCCTCGGCGGGAGGCTCCGGTAATAGATCCCGACGCTGGACAGGTACGCGGGGTCCGAGGTCTCGCGGTCGGTCCTGAACACCGGCGCCGACTTGATCTCCTCGCGGGTGCAGGCGACGGTGATCTTCTGGGATTCCGTGTCGATGCCGGCGACGACACCCACGGGCACCAGCACGCTCTTGCCGAACACCCAGACGCCGGTGTCGACGACCAGGTGGCGCATGCCCGAGTCGTCGGCCTGCCGGTCGACGTGTCCTATGGTCCCGTCGGTCGCCTCGACGCTGTAGCCGGCCAGTTCGTGCGCTTCGGGGTGGTTGAACTCCGGTGCGTAGGACCAGATTCCGTCGATCGTCATGTCTTCCTCCGTGGGCTCGCCGGGTCGTACAGGGCCCCCAATACCCCACTATCCGGCGTGCATTCGACGGAATGCGACGACCGGCGCGCGAGCCCGGTGCCGTTCACCCGCGTGTGTGACGGGGCCCCCGCGCGTCAGCCGGTCCCGGGACTCCGCGCCCCGCCGCTCTCGTCGCGGAGCGCGGTGAGGTGCTCGAGCGTTCCCGTGATCTCCAGCAGCCGGTCCATGCCACGGGTCCGCTGGTCGAGGTACAGGCGCACGGCCGCGGCGTCGGTACGGCGCCGGATCATCAGCAGGGTGGACAGGCCCATGGAGTCGATGCTGCCGAGAGCGGCGAAATCGACGCGCAGTTCCCGGAATTGCCCCTGGGGGTCCCGGGGGGCGACGAAGTACTGGTCGACGGTCGTCATCAGCTCGTCGCACGTCTCGTGGTCGAGGTCTCCGGCGACGCGGATCACGAGTGCGGCGGGCTGGACGTCGACGGTCAGGGTGAAGGCGGGGGGATGTGAAGTGGTCATGCGGGCTTTCCGGGGCCGGGGATCGTGGATGGCGGCGTTCGGTTTCCGAGCGCCTCCCGCGCGTGGGCCAGCGTGCGGCAGGCGCGTGGGAAGTCCTTGAGTTGCAGGGCCAGCAGGTCCAGGGCGGGGTCCAGGCTCCGCGCGGGGACACGCCGGGCGGTGAGGATGTCCGCGGTCCAGAGAACGAACCGCGTGAACAGCTCTTCGTCGGCGACGTACAGCGACGTGGCCAGGTACTCGACGATGTGCGCGAGGTCCTCGGCGGTGTGCCGCCGCTGCCGTTCGGTGTAACCGCGCAGCGGCGCGAACCGGTCCTCCAGGTCCACCAGCGTCTGCTTCACGAGCTGGTGGGTCGTCCCGGCGACGATCGTGTACTCCTGGTCGGCCAGGTGCGGGAGGTCGTCCACGGTGTGGTGGACGGCCGGGGGGCCGGGGCGGTCGAGGCCCCGTTCGAGGACCTCCGCCGCGCGCCGGGCGTCGGGTGCCCATCCGTCGGCGCCCAGGGCGCGGGCGTAGCGGCCTTCGGGGCCGAAGGCGGCGCCGCCCGCGATGACGGGGACGCCTGCCGCCTGGCAGGCCGTGATGGCCATGTGCGCGGTGAGCAGATGGGTGGGGATCGAGGAGGAGAGCGCGACCGCCCGCGGTCCCGTCCGGTGCAGATGTGCGATGAGATGCGGGGTGGGCACGTGCGCGCCGAGGAAGTCCACCCGCCATCCGCGCAGCCGCAGCACCTCCGCGATGAGCCTGGCCGGCAGGACGTGCCACTCGCCGTCGACGCAGGCCACCGTGACACGAGGACCGCTCGGGATCTCGGCGCGGAGGCCGGGACGGTGGGCGAGGACCGCGATGACCCGCTCGTGGATGGCGGTGGCGGTGTGTTCCTGGGCCACGGTGAGCCGGTTGGCCGCCCACTCCGTGCCGACTCTCGCCTGGACCGGGGCGATCAGGTCGAGCAGCACGGTCTCGGCGTCGGCCGACGACTCCAGCGCGTCGAGGACGACGTCCGCGGCTCCGCGCTCGTCGCCCCGGTGGACCGCGGACCACAGTTGGTCACGGGCGGGGCCGAGCGACACCACGTCGGAGTGCTGTGGGTGTGGTGGGGTCATCCTGTGTACCTGCCCCGAGTGTGGCCGTTCACCGCGCTCAGGTGCGCGTGGTGGGGTGCGGTGACCGCGACCGTCGCCATGTCGTCGTGGCCGCCGCGTCCGACCCATTGCGCGGCGAGCATCTGGATGTGCTCCACCACGGCCTCGGCGGGCATGCCGGCGCAGTGCGCGAGTGCCGTCTCCAGCCGCCGGGCGCCGAAGAATTCGTCCCCCAGCGGCCCTCCCTTGGCCTCGGTGATGCCGTCCGTGAAGAAGAGGCAGGTCTCGCCGGGCGCCAGTTCGACACCGACCGTGGTGGAGCTGACGTCCCAGAACGCGCCGATGAGGGTCCCGCGTGTTCTGGCCTGCTCGACCGCGCCGTCGGCCCGCACGATCAGCGGGGCGGGGTGTCCCGCGCTGGTGACCCGCAGATGGACGATGCCCGCGCGGCGTACCACGGAGGCCATGGCCAGGGTGGCGAAGCGGGTGTGGTGGGAGTTCATCAGTGCGCCGTTGAGCAGTCCGAGCAGCCGCTGGTGATCGTCGGCGAGCGGCAGGAGCGCCTGCACCGTGTTGCGGATCTTGCCGGTCAGGACGGCGGCCTCGAGCCCCTTGCCGCAGACGTCCCCGAGGACGACGAGGGACTCCTGGCCCTCGTCCGCGGCGGGGTGGACGTCGTAGAAGTCGCCGCCGACGCGTTCGGTCTGGCCCGCGGGGCGGTAGCGTCCGGCGAACTCGACCCCGTGCACCGCGTGCAGTCGGGGCGGCAGCAGTTCACGCATCAACGTCGTCGTGATGGCGGCCTGTTCGGCGTACATGCGGGCCGCGGACATGGCGGCTCCGGCGCGCGAGGCGAAGAGCCGGGCGAAGATCTCCTCGCTCTCGGTGAAGGCCGCGTGCCGGCTCGACCGGAGCAGGATGAGGGCGCCCGCGGGCACGCCGTGTCCGGGCAGCGGTGTCACGACGGCCGAGCCGACGGGTTCGGTGAACCCCTCCGGCACGACCCATCCGGGAACGGTGGCCGGGTCGATCCAGCGGGACGGTACGGGCGGGAATCCGCGCAGGGCCTCGCCGAGCCCGGGCAGTTGTCGTACGTCGTTCTGCACCGTCCGGTGCACCACGGCGCCGTCGGGTCCGCAGAACGTGAGCTGGACCTTGCGCCCGCGCGGCGGGGCGACGATCACGGCGGCGTCGGCGAGGTGCTCAGCGGCCAGCTCCGCCGTCACCTCCATGCACCGTTCGACGTTCAGGGAGGAGAGCAGGGCGCTGGAGGCGCCCGCGAGGAAGCCGGCACGCTCCCGTTCGGTCCTGAGGGCGTCCTCCGCCAGGCGCCGGTCTGTGTCGTCGACCAGCCACCAGATGACGTCGCCGTCGTCCGTGCGGGAGGGGTGCGCTTCGAAGGTGCGGTCGCCGACCGGGCCGTGCACGAACGCGCCGGGAGCGCGGTTCCGGGGACCGGGCACGATGGCCCGCAGACGTGTGTGGGCGTCGGCGATCCACGCGGGGACCACGTCCCGCAGCCATGACCCGGCGATCGCCTCGGGGAAGAGCGTGGCCGCGGCGTCGTTCGTGTCGACCACGCCACCGGACGGGTCGGCGACGACCACGGGGTAGGGGGCGGAACCCCACGAGGCGGCCGTGACGGCGCCGCGGGGGCCGGGGGGAGGTTGCTGGGAAGTGTCCACGAGCAAGGCCCGCTCAGCGAGCCCACCACCTTTCCGGACGACAGACTGTTTCCGTCCGACAACCATCTCCCGAGGGAGCACGTCGCGGCAAGTCACCCGGGTGAAGTCACCCGAAATGGGACCGTTCCGGCCGGTGGCATCCGTCAACGCCGGCGGCTGCGCGTCGTCCAGCCCCCGCCGACGCCGGAGAGGTGAAGGGCGAGCAGGGCGAGCCCTATGAGCATGACGTTGGTGGACGTGAACACGTGATTGGTCGAGACGTCACCGGCGTTGATCAGGAACGCGATGAACAGCAGTACGGCGGCGGCGATGCCGAGCATGGGGACTCCTTGTGAAGGTCCGGTCGTCGAGCGATGGAGTCCGGATGCCCCGAGAAGCCCGCCCGACACCGTGCCGCGCGACGATTTCGCGGGATCCACCACCCGGAGGCGGGTGCAACCGCGTGACGGCTTTCCACGGAAGTGAAGGACGAAAGGTACGAAGGGGGCACCATCCGCCGGTGCTCCCCGGTGCACGAAGGGACGGGCGATGAAGCTCCAGGACGAACTGCCCCTCGACCACCACCTGGCCGCCGTCTACCGGTGGGGCGCCGCGTTCTGCGGGGTGGTCCTGCTCGTCTTCGGCAGTCTCGGCTTCGCCGACGAGCTCAGTCCGTTCGACACGAACGGGGACAGCGTCGCGGGCATGTCGAGCAACGGCGCCCTGAGCCTGATCTCCGTGGCCGTGGGCCTGATGCTGATCGCCGGTGCCGTCATCGGCGGCAACGTCGCCTCCACGCTCAACATGGCGGTGGGAACCCTGTTCCTGCTCAGCGGATTCGTCCACATCTTCATCCTCGACCGGCCCGCCAACATCCTCGACTTCGGCATGACCAACGTCGTCTTCAGCTTCGTCATGGGGCTGGTCGTCCTGACGTTCGGCATGTACGGCCGCGTGTCGAGCAAGCTGTCCCACGACAATCCGTACTGGCAGCACCGGCACCCGCACGAAGCCGCCCGGGAGTCCCTCGCCCGCGGCGCCGGCCCGGCCCCGGAGGCGCGCCTCCGGCCGGCACGGCGCCCGGCGGGCGGCACTTGACCTGGGCGGATCCACCCGGCAAGCGCCGCCACGGGCCGCCGTCCTAGGAAACGCTCCCGGCCGAAGCCCCCACGCCCTCCCGGGCGACCGCGCCCGCCACCGGGGCGCACCCCCAAAACCCAAAACCACTCCCGAGCCACCCCCCCCCCCCCCACCCCTGACCCCCACACACAAAAACTCAAACTCCCCACCCA
>NZ_JBHYXD010000044.1:7280-9019 GCF_042751995.1 Streptomyces sp. NPDC059371
ACGCCCCCCGGCCGCCCCCCCCCCCCCCCCCCCGGGGCCCCCCCCCCCCCCGGGCCCGGCCCCCCGCCACACCCTCTCATGGTCCTCGGCCAGTCCGAGTCCGGCCAGACCCTTGAGATGCCCCAGCACGGTGGAGCGCCGGAAGCCCACGGCCTCGGTGAGTTCGGCGACCTCGGCGCCGCCGGCGCCCGCTTCCGCCAACCGCTCCCACGTGCGTACGGCGTGACGGCTCAGACCGCTCTCGGTCACCGTCCTGGACACGGCCTCGGCCCGATCCCCGTTCGCGTCCTGCCCGGGAATGGGAGGCTGGACGCGCACGGGCCGCGGGTCGGCCACGGCCGCGCCCACCTGCTCCCGGACCTCCCGCGGGGACCTCCTCGGTCCGACCGGACGGGGCGTCATGTTCACCTTGCGGTGCCTACGGCCTTTGCTGTGTCGGCTCATCGATTCCTCATCTCCGCCTCGACGATGCTCACAGCAGGAGAACGAGCGGGAACCGACTAGGTAGTTCAGCCGTTCGACGGACAGGAACCGCGTGGCATTCAGTGGAGCGGACCGGACACACCCAGGGTCATGCCATTCAGCGTCCGCACCTCGGTGTGCGGCCGGGTGAGCGGCGGGACGGCCGCGGACACCGCCTTCGGCGAGAGCGCCGGGGGCGTCCCGCCCGCCAGCAGTCCGGCCTGCCGGGCGTCCCGGCGCTTCTCTCCGGCCGCGAGCAGGACGTCGGCCGCGGCGACGGCGTCGCGCACACTGGTGGTTCCCGTCATCACACACAGTGTGTACGTGACGTCCTCCAGTCCGCGTGCCGTCTCCGGAGTCTCCTTCTCGGCGTACGCGATCTTCAGGGCCGCGTAACGGGTCAGCAGCCTCCGGACAACCTTCGGGTCGGGCACGAGCACGGCGAGGGCTCCTCTCTCGAGTTTCCGACCGTGTGCCCGGGTTCGGGACGGTTCATTCGCAACAACCGCACCGGACAACCTATTTGGCCCAACGCCGTCTCATGGACGCAATCCCGCCGCTCCCGCCCGTCGCGTACGGAACCGGTCGGCGCCCGGGGCGAAAGGTGTGACACGGGTGAACCAGGGCACTTGGAGGCACCATGACGACTTCCACGACACCCCACTACACGGTCCCCGGCGTCAGCACGCAGGACGGCGGTCGGATCATCGACGTACTGAGCATGCGGCTGCACGCTCTCAACGATCTGTCGCTCACGCTGAAACACATCCACTGGAACGTGGTGGGTCCCCAGTTCATCGCCGTGCACGAGATGCTCGACCCGCAGGTGGACCGCGTACGCGACATGGCGGACGACACCGCCGAACGGATCTCCGCCCTCGGCGGGGTTCCGCACGGCACACCGGGCGCGCTCGTCGCCGAACGGACCTGGGACGACTACAGCGTGGGCCGCGCCGACGCCATCGCCCACCTCGGCGCCCTCGATCTCGTCTACACCGGGATCGTGGAGGAGCACCGCGCGGCCGTGACCGAGGTCGGCAAGATCGACCCGGTGACCGAGGACCTTCTCATCGAGCACCTCCGCGCGCTCGAGCAGTTCCAGTGGTTCGTCCGGGCGCACCTGGAGAGTGCCGGCGGGTCGCTGTCACAGGCCGGTGCCCGCACCGAGCGTGAGGCGGCGCGCTCGGCGGGGCAGGGCGCCACGCGCTAGCGGAGGACGACGCCGGCATACAGCGGCGAGGGGGGCCGGACCGGGGGCCACAGTGCGGGCCCCCACG
>NZ_JBHYXD010000044.1:9029-27985 GCF_042751995.1 Streptomyces sp. NPDC059371
GGGTGGGGGGGGGGTGGGGGGGGGGGGGGGGCCCCCCCCCGCCCCCGCCCCCCCCCCCCCCCCCCCCGGGGGGGGGGGCCCCCGCCCCGCTCAACCCGGCTCGCCCCCCCCCCCCCGTCGGCGCGGCCGCCGGGCCGGTCAGGCGCGGTCGATGTAGCTGCGCACGGTCGTTCCGGAGCCGTCGCTGTGCACCCGGACGAGGTCCGAGAGGAAGTGCACGAGCAACAGGCCCCGTCCGCCGATCTGGTCGGGAGGCGCGGGGTGCCGGCCGGCCAGCGGATCGCTCAGCCACCCCTTGTCCCGCGTCTCGCACACGATCTGCTCGCCTTCGGCCCACATCCTCAGGGTCCCCGAACCGCCCCCGTGCACCACGCTGTTGGTCGTCAGCTCCGCGACGACGAGGTTCAGGTCCTGGAGCCGGGCTCCCGACATCCCCCGGGCCCGGGCCTCCGCCAGGGCGAAGTCACGCGCGGCGGGCAGGAGTTCGGCGTCGAAGGGAACCGTCGCCGCTCCCGGCGGATGGCGCAGCACGTGGTTGAAGCGGGCCAGCACACCGTCCGGGTCGTAGGCCGCGCTGACGCACTGCCGCCCGGCCCCGATCACGACGGGATGGGTGGCGTGGGCGTCGGCGATCACGCCCGGGGCCAGGGCACGGGCGTCGTACGGGCAGAGGATGGTCACGTCGCGTCCGGCGAACGCCTGGTTGATCAGGGCTTCGTGCTGGACGCAGGCCGGGTACTCCACCGCCGTGCGGCCGGCCCAGACGGGCTCGCCGATGATCCGTACATGGACGCCCCGGTGGGTGTCGGCGAACGCCCGCAGGACGGAGGGGATGATCCGGCCGGGGTTCCGGCCGGCCCGCGCCATGTCGATCCAGCGGACGCCGGCACCGAGCGGCCCCATCGCGTCGCGGACCAGTTCGAGTCGCGCGGCGGGAACGGCCACCGCCACCGGCTCCCCCGCGGCTACGCCGTCGGAGACGAACCGTGTCATCTCCTGCACGTACTCGAGGTCGTCGCGGTAGATGAGCGCGGGATGGACGAAGGGTTCGGCTTCGCCGTGGAGTGCCGCCGTCGTCATGCCACGACCACCGCCGCGCCCAGGGACCGGCGTGCGGCGGGCGGTCCCGCGCCGGGGTACGCCAAGGGCGAGCGCGTCCGCGCCCGGCCGACTCGTCGCTCGATACCCACCGACTCACCCCGTCACCCACTTTACTTCGCCGCATCCGAACGGTGTGCCCGGGAGGAAGTAGCCCCTGACCCGGGGTCAGGGGGAGACGGGATGTACGCGTTCCGCGGAATTTCCGAAACCGGGTGGCATGAGTGGTGGGAGGCGGGGCAGACGGGCCCTGTCATCATTTCCTTAGGACGATGTGGGGTGGACGGCATGGCAGCCGTGACGGCAGTGAGGACAACGGACACGGCGCACCAGGCAGCGACGGTCACGGAAGGCGTCCTTCCGCAGATCGACCAACCCTTGAAGATCAGCCCGAAGGACGCGCGTGAGCTGTCCCGTCAGTTCTTCGACCGGCTGGCCGTACTGGAGGAGGGAACGCATGAACACCAGTACGCGCGCAACACCCTCATCGAGATGAACCTCTCTCTCGTCCGGTACGCCGCGGCGCGCTTCCGCAGCCGCAGCCAGGGTGAGATGGAGGACATCGTCCAGGTCGGCACGATCGGGCTCATCAAGGCCATCGACCGTTTCGAGCTGTCCCGCGAGGTCGAGTTCACCTCCTTCGCGGTTCCCTACATCGTCGGTGAGATCAAGCGGTTCTTCCGCGACACGAGCTGGGCCGTGCATGTGCCCCGGCGGCTTCAGGAGGCCCGCGTCGAGCTCGCCAAGGCGACGGAGGAACTGCGCACCCGCCTCGGCCGCACGCCCACGACCCGTGAACTGTCCGAGCTGATGTGCCTGACCGAGGAAGAGGTCATCGAAGCCCGCAAGGCGTCGAACGGCTACAACTCCTCGTCCCTCGACGCCGCTCTCACCGCCGACGGCGGCGCGGACGGCGAGGCGGTCCTCGCGGACTTCATCGGCGAGCTGGATCCGTCACTGGAACTGGTCGAGGACTTCAACTCCCTGGCTCCCCTGATCGCCCAGCTCGACGACCGGCAGCGCCGGATCATTCATCTGCGTTTCGTCGAGGAGCGCACCCAGGCGCAGATCGGTGAGGAGCTCGGTATCTCGCAGATGCATGTCTCCCGGCTGATCACCCGCATCATCAAGCGGCTGCGCGCCGGGCTGCTCGATCCCGCGGTCGCCTGACGTCTCCGCCGGTCACAGCGCTTACGACGCTCCCGCTGGCCCGCCCAGGACTCCGGTCCGCGGCGGGCCGGCGGCATTTCCCGTACCCGGGAGCCCGCCGACCGGGACCGAGAGGGTCCTGTGTATCCCGTTCACGCGAGGTTATTCCTGTGACCGGCGGTATTTTCGGTCCCCTGGAGAATTCCCTCCGACGCTTTGTTCCGCCCCCGCTCCCTGGGTTAGCCTGCGGCGTATTTTCTTGATGGGATGACCCGTGATCTGCGGGAATCCCACGGGCCGGCAGGGGGCCGTCCGTGGGCCCGGCGCGGTTCCGAGTTCCGTGACACGGGACTCCAGGGGAGCGGAACGAGGGTGGCCATGACCAGGGCAGCGAGCGGGACGTCGGTACGGACGCCGGGTGAGCAGGAGCTGCGGCAACTGCTGGCCGGCCTCACCGCGGTGCGCGACGGCGACTTCGGCACCCGGCTCCCCGACGAGGCCGGCGGCCTGCTGGGTGACATCGCCACCGTCTTCAACGGCATGGTCGACCAGCTCTCGGTGTTCACCTCGGAAGTGACCCGGGTGGCCCGTGAGGTGGGTACGGAGGGGACGCTCGGCGGCCAGGCGGAGGTACCGGGCGTCTCGGGCACCTGGGCCGACCTCACCGACTCCGTCAACGCCATGGCGGGCAATCTCACCACGCAGGTCCGCGACATCGCGCAGGTGGCCACCGCGGTCGCCAAGGGTGATCTCTCGCAGAAGATCGACGTGCCCGCCCGCGGCGAGATCCTGCAGCTCAAGGAGACCGTCAACACGATGGTCGACCAGCTCTCCGCGTTCGCCGACGAGGTCACCCGCGTCGCCCGCGAGGTCGGCACCGACGGACGCCTCGGCGGCCAGGCCCAGGTTCCCGGCGTCGGCGGCGTGTGGCGTGATCTCACCGACTCGGTGAACTTCATGGCCGGCAACCTCACCGCCCAGGTCCGCAACGTGGCCCAGGTCACCACGGCGGTGGCCCAGGGAGATCTCTCACAGAAGATCACCGTGGACGCCCGCGGCGAGATCCTGGAACTGAAGAACACCATCAACACGATGGTCGACCAGCTCTCCGCGTTCGCCGACGAGGTCACCCGCGTCGCCCGCGAGGTCGGCACCGACGGACGCCTCGGCGGCCAGGCCGACGTGAAGGGCGTCAAGGGCACCTGGCGCGATCTCACCGACTCGGTGAACTTCATGGCGGGCAACCTCACCGCCCAGGTCCGCTCGATCGCCCAGGTGGCCACGGCGGTGGCCAAGGGCGACCTGTCGCAGAAGATCACCGTGGACGCCCGCGGCGAGATCCTGGAGCTCAAGGAGACCATCAACACGATGGTCGAGCAGCTCTCGGCGTTCGCCGACGAGGTGACGCGTGTGGCCCGCGAGGTCGGCACCGCGGGCAACCTGGGCGGACAGGCCACCGTGCGGGGTGTCTCGGGCACCTGGAAGGACCTCACCGACAACGTCAACGTCATGGCGTCGAACCTGACCGGTCAGGTCCGCTCCATCGCGCAGGTGGCGACCGCCGTGGCCCGCGGCGACCTCTCGCAGAAGATCACCGTGGAGGCGAAGGGCGAGGTCGCCGCTCTGGCCGACGTCATCAACACGATGGTCGACACGCTCTCCGCGTTCGCCGACGAGGTCACCCGCGTCGCCCGCGAGGTCGGCACCGAGGGACGGCTCGGCGGCCAGGCGCACGTGCCCAATGTGGCGGGCACCTGGAAGGACCTCACCGACAACGTCAACTCGATGGCCAACAACCTCACCGGGCAGGTGCGCAACATCGCCCTGGTGACGACGGCGGTGGCCAAGGGCGACCTGTCCAAGAAGATCGATGTCGACGCCCGCGGCGAGATCCTCGAACTCAAGACGACCATCAACACGATGGTCGACCAGCTCTCCGCCTTCGCCGCCGAGGTCACCCGCGTGGCCCGGGAGGTCGGCAGCGAGGGCAGGCTCGGCGGTCAGGCCGAGGTGGAGGGCGTCTCGGGCACCTGGAAGCGGCTGACCGAGAACGTGAACGAACTGGCCGGCAACCTCACGCGCCAGGTCCGCGCGATCGCCGAGGTCACCGGTGCCGTGGCCGAGGGCGACCTGACCCGGTCCATCACCGTGGAAGCCTCGGGCGAGGTCGCCGACCTGAAGGACAACATCAACACCATGGTGGAGTCGCTGCGGGAGACCACGCGCGCCAACCAGGAGCAGGACTGGCTCAAGACGAACCTGGCCCGAATCTCCGGTCTGATGCAGGGATACCGCGACCTGGACGTGGTGGCCGACCTCATCATGGACGAGCTCACCCCGCTGGTCGCCGCGCAGTACGGCGCCTTCTACCTCGCCGAGGAGACCGCGAAGGGCACGGAGCTCAGGCTGGTCGGGTCGTACGGCTATCCCGACGAGGTCGGGCGTCCCACCCGTATCCCGCTCGGCCGCTCGCTCGTCGGGCAGGCCGCGCGCAGCAGGCGGGCGATCACCGTGGACGAGGTCCCGCCGGGCTACGTCACCATCTCCTCGGGACTCGGCCGGACCGCGCCGACCGCGCTGGTGGTCCTGCCCATCGTCGTCGAGGAGCAGGTGCTCGGCGTCATCGAGCTCGCCTCGGTCACCCGCTTCAAGCAGGGTCACCGGACATTCCTGGAACAGCTCATGGAGACCATCGGCGTCAACGTCAGCACCATCGTGGCCAACGCCCGCACCGATGAGCTGCTGGGCGAGTCGCAGCGCCTGACCGCCGAACTCCAGGCCCGCTCCGAGGAGCTGCAGGTCCAGCAGGACGAACTCCAGCGCTCCAACGCCGAGCTGGAGGACAAGGCCTCCCTGCTCGCGACCCAGAACCGCGACATCGAGGCGAAGAACCTCCAGATCGAACAGGCCCGGCAGGAACTCGAGGCACGGGCCCAGCAGTTGTCGCTGGCGTCCAAGTACAAGTCCGAGTTCCTCGCCAACATGAGCCACGAGCTGCGGACCCCGCTCAACAGCCTGCTCATCCTGGCGCAGTTGCTGGCGCAGAACCCCTCGCGCAACCTCACGCCGAAGCAGGTCGAGTACGCGGGCATCATCCACTCCGCCGGCTCCGACCTGCTCCAGCTCATCAACGACATCCTGGACCTGTCGAAGGTCGAGGCCGGCAAGATGGACGTGACCCCCGAACGGGTCCCGCTGCGCCAGCTCCTGGAGTACGTCGAGGCCACCTTCCGTCCCATGACCTCGCAGAAGAGCCTGGAGTTCACGGTGAGCACCGCTCCCGGGGCCCCGGTGGACCTGCTCACCGACGACTCACGGCTGCGGCAGGTGCTGCGCAACCTGCTGTCGAACGCGGTGAAGTTCACGGAGCGGGGCCGGGTCGAGCTGCGTATCGAACCGGCGTCCGACCAGGAGATCCCCGCGGGCGTCCACCGGGGCGGGACGATCGCGGCCTTCCGGGTCAAGGACACCGGCATCGGCATCCCCGAGCAGCAGCTGGAGACGATCTTCGGCGCCTTCCAGCAGGCCGACGGCACCACGAGCCGCAAGTACGGCGGCACCGGTCTCGGTCTGTCGATCACCCGGGAGATCGCCCATCTGCTCGGCGGAGCGGTCACCGTGGACAGCACGCCCGGACAGGGCAGTACGTTCACGCTGTTCCTCCCGGTGGCCCGGCCCGAGTTCGAGGAACTGCTGGCCGGCGGCCGGGCGCCCGAGTCCGCGCCGCACCAGGACGCCTCGGCGCACTCCGAACCGCGGCACACCGCTCCCGGCTCGACCGGCCTGCCCCGCCAGCATCGGCGCCGGCTCCTGGTCGTCGAGGAACGGCCGCGAGGACTGCTGACGCTGGTGGCCGAGAGCGCCGTCGGAGATGTCGCGCGCAGCCGTGACGAGGGCGACGCGCGGGAGGGCGTCGACGTCGTCACCGTCGTCGGGGCGCAGGAGGCGGCCAGTGCCCTGGCCGCGGAGCCGTGGCACTGCGTCGTGCTCGAACTCGGCATGCCGGAGGGCGAGACCGCCCGTTTCCTCGAAGCGGTGGAGGGCGACTCGGCCCTGGCGACCGTGCCCGTCCTCGTGCACAACGGCAGCCGGGTCGACCTGGCGCAGGAGCAGGCGCTGCAGTCCCGCTCGGGCGCCCGGTCGCTGGAATTCCTGTCCAGCCTGGACGAGTTGCGCGAGCGGATCGCGCTGCACCTGTCCGCGGATCAGCCGGGCGACGTGGTGCCGCTGGTCCGCGCCGAGGAGGCCAGGAACCGGCCGGCGCGGCCGATCGACAGCGCCTTCCAGGGCCGTACGGTGCTCGTCGTCGACGACGACGCCCGCAACCTCTTCGCGCTCAGCGGGATTCTGGAGCTGCACGGCTTCCAGGTGCTGCACGCGGAGAACGGCAGGAAGGGCATCGAGACGCTGCTGAGCCGGCCCGAGGTCGCGCTGATCCTGATGGACGTGATGATGCCCGAGATGGACGGGTACACCGCGACCGCCGAGATCCGCAAGATGCCGCGGTACGCCGACCTGCCGATCATCGCGGTGACGGCGAAGGCCATGCCCGGCGACCGGGAGAAGAGCCTGCTGTCGGGTGCCAGCGACCATGTCACCAAGCCGGTCGACACCGACGACCTCATCGCGTGTGTCCGACGCTGGCTCGGGGCGTGACATGACACCCGGCCCCTCCGCCGCGCCCGCGCGGCGGGACATCCTCCGCCGACTCCCCTCCCCCGCCCTCCCCGGGGCCACCGCCGAGGAGCGGCAGCACGATGAACAGTCCTGAGGCAACCGGCGCGAACGTCCCCGAGCCCACGCAGGACGGCACGGACGCCGGGCGGTCCGGCGAACTCCCGGGCGTGCCCGGGACATCACCGGTGGGCCGGCTGGCCGCCACCGTCGAACGGCTGCGCCGCGAGGTACGGGCCGCGCAGGCGGAGGCCGACGGGCGCGCGCTGATCGAACTGGCCAAGGGCATCCTGGTCGAGCGTCTGGGCTGCGGACCGGCCCAGGCCGCCCGCCAGCTCGCCGAGTTGGCCGAGCAGGCCAAGGTGCCGCAGCTCCAGCTCGCGGTCGAGATCATCAACCAGGCGGCGCACGACCGGCTTTCGGAGGTGACCAGCACCTTCCTCTCCACCGCGGCGGAGCATCCGCCGAAGCAGGACGCCCCCGCGGTACGGCTGCGCGCGGCCGAGAGCGGCGCGCTGGCGGCGGGCGACAGCCAGGCGGTGGCCGACTCCCTGCTCCAGCACGCGCTGACCCCGCTCGGGGCGGTCGCCGTGGCCATCTGGGCGGCGGACGCCGACGGTTCGCTGTCCCTGGCGGGCAGCGCCGGGTTCTCGGCGGGCGAGGCCCGGCGCTGGCGCTACGTCCCCCCGGGCGTGGCGACGATGGCACGCCGGGCACTGTCCGACCGCACGGCGCAGTGGGCGGGCTCGCTGGCGGACACCGGGCTGCCGTCCATCGGGCACGCGGACCATCCGGACGGCGGCCGGGTCGCGGTACCGGCCGGCTCGGGAGGCCGGATCCACGGTGTCCTGGAGATCGCGTGGCCGTCCGCCCTGAAACCTCAGCCGCCGCAGGTGGTCCGTCAGGTCGAGGCACTGGCCGAACTGTGCTCGCACACGCTGGAGACCCACGCGCTGCCCGGCGACTGCGCCGACGTGCGGGGAACGGCCGACGTCTGCGAACTGATCGACCTGGTGGACGGGTTGCACGATCCCGCACTGGTCCTGGTGCCCCAGCTCGACGACCAGGGAAGACTCACCGACTTCCGCATCCGCCATGTGAACGGGCGCTTCCTCGATCCGGCCGGCCGGCCGCGTGGCACCGTTCAGGGGGTGCTGCTCCTCGAGGCCTACCCGCTGGCCGCCGGGGAGAGCGGCCTCTTCCAGTGCGTCGAGCGCGTCTACGCCACCGGGGAACCGTTCCGGGCGCGGCGCATGGATCTGACGGCGCTGGTCGACCAGGTGCGGCTGTCCGCCGTGGCCGACATCAGCATCAGCCGGCACGGCGGAACCGTACTGCTCATCTGGCGCATAGAGGACGAGACGGCACGGCTGGCGAGTCTGCTCCAGCACGCCCAGCGGCTCGGCAGGATCGGCGGTTTCGAGGAGAACCTGCTGACCGGCGAGACCATCTGGAACGAGACGCTCTTCGATCTGTACGGCCGCCCCACGTCGGGCGCCCCCGTCCCGCTGGAGGAACTGGCCGCGCACGCCCACCCGGACGACGCCGTCACCATCGGCCGCTTCCTGCGGACCGTCCTGCACCACCGTCGGCCGGCGTCGGCCGCGTTCCGGCTGCAGCGTCCCGACGGCGTGACCCGGCACATCCGCATGGTGGCCGAGCCGGTGCTCGACGCCGACGACCGGCTGTTCGCGGTCCGCGGGGCCTACCAGGACATCTCGGCGCAGCACTGGACGGAGGTGGCGCTGGCCGTCACCCGCGACCAGCTCGCGCACACCGAACAGCAGGCGCACGAACGCAACCGGCTGACCCTCCAGCTCCAGCACGCGATCATGCCGCCGGACCGGGCGCCGTTGCGGGCTCCGGGCCTCGACGTGGCGGTGCGCTACCGGCCGGCGGAGACGGAGCAGCTCGTCGGCGGCGACTGGTACGACGCCGTCGTGCTGTCCTCCGGTCTGGTCCTGCTGTGTGTCGGCGACGTGGCCGGTCACGGGATAGAGGCGGCGACCAGCATGGTGGTGCTGCGCAACGCGCTGCGCGGACTCGCCGTGACGGGCGCGGGGCCCGGTCAGTTGCTGTCCTGGCTCAACATCGTGGCGCACCATCTGACGGGCGGGATCACCGCCACCGCGGTCGTCGGGCTCTACGATCCGCGCCGCCGTGTGCTGCGCTGGGCGCGGGCCGGACATCTGCCGCCCGTTCTCGTCCGGGACGCGGACGCCACCCCGCTGCCGCTGATCAAGGGCATCCTGCTCGGTGCCGTCCCCGAGGCGACGTTCGCGGAGGAAGAGGTGCAACTGGAGGTCCACGACACGCTGTTGATGTACACGGACGGTCTGGTCGAACGGCGTGACCGCTCGGTCGAGGTGTCGCTGCGCCAGCTTCTCACCGCGGCCCGTACGACGTCCGGGACGCTGGACCAACAGCTCGACCGGCTCCTGACGTACAGCAGGTCCGACACCGACGACGACACCTGCATCGTCGGCATCCGGGTGGAGTAGGGCCGTACGAGATGCGGCCCCGCCGACAGCCGGGGGGAGTGACTGCCTGCGGGGCCGTGCAGCTCGGGTTTCGCCAGGGGGGTAGCTTCCCGAACTGTCTCAGGATGCTGGTGCCCCGCTCCCGGCGATGCATGCACACGAGTTTCCGGCCGACTTTCCCTCGTATGGCGCAGCGATCGGCTCAGGAGGGTTCCCGCAGGGTACGCAGCAGGGGCTCCAGGGAGTCCGTGAGGCACCGCGCGGGAACACCGGCCTCCCGCAGCGTCCGCGCCCTGGCGGGGTGGCGGGCGTATCCGAGGAACCGGACGCCGGCCCTGTGCGCCGCCGCGTGGTCCTCGGGAGCGGCGCCGATCATCAGCGAGACGTCCGGCTCGGCCCCCATGGCGCCCAGGGCGCGTTCCAGGGCGGCCGGACGGGGCGCGGGCGTTCCCGGGTGCGGCGCGCGGCCGAATACGTACGGGGCGAAGCGGGGGGTGAGCCCACGTGCGTCCAGGTACGAGGTGACCGCCCGGGCCGATGTGCCGGTCGCCACGGCGAGCCTCGCCCCGACCGCCGCCCAGGTGTGGATCAGCGGATCCGCGTACGCCGTCGGCATCGCGGTGCGTACCGCCTCCAGCTCGGTCCCGGTCAGCCACGCGTCGAGCCGGGCGAGGGCTTCGCCGCCCGGTTGCCGTCCGGCCACCGCCGTCAGGGCGCGGTAGGGATCCGCGGGGTCGTGCTCCTCCTGGGCGAGCACCGCGCGCAGGTCCGGTTCCGTCAGCCGGTCGAGCCGGGCTCGCGCGAGGGCCGCCGCCGAGGGCCCGGAGAAGAGCTGGCAGATCGGGCCGTCGAAGCCGAAGACGACATACCGCGTCCGCGCGACCAGTTCCCGAACGTTCTCGATCCCACTCGTCACCACCAGGGTCTGTCCAGTCCCGGGCGTCACCAATCGAGCGAGTGTCGGCCAGTCGCCGCGCACCGTCGCGGCTGCGGTTCCACCGGCGGTCGCGGGCCGGGGCGAGCCGGGACGACCGGCGTCAATGGGCCATGTCCGCGAGGTGGGGAACCACGCGGGTCAGCCGCAGGACCCCCCACAGGACCAGCCCCGCGCCGATCAGTTCGGGCAGCAGCCACCAGCCCGTACGGATCGTCTCGTCGAAGAGCGTGACACCGAGTACGAGGCTGAGCGTCGCGTCGCCGATGGTCAGCGCGGGCTGTGAGGCGGCCAGCGGGCCCGCCTGGAGGGCGTTCTCCAGGAGCAGGACGGCGGCGATCCCGGTCAGGGCGAATCCGTAGGTCTGCCAGACACCGAGGAAGGCGGCGAACCCGTCGTCGCGGAGCGTGCCCACGGCCGATTTGAGCAGGGCGGCGGTCAGTGCGTTGCTGATGGCCGACGCCGCTCCGAGCACGGCGGCGCGGAAGAGCGGCGGGCGGCCCGGACGGGCGACGACGACCGCGACCGCCACGCTTCCCAGGCACGCGATCAGCACCGGGATCCAGCGCTCCATGGGGGCGTCGGACTGTGCTCCCGAGGGAGCGGCCGCGAGGAGGACCAGGCCGAGTCCCGCCACCACACCGGCGACGGCCTGCCATCCCGCGCGTGACAGACGGCGGTGCAGGAGCGGGACGGCGATCATCAGGGCGAAGGGCAGCTCCAGGATGAACAGGGGCTGCACCAGGGACAGCGGCCCGTTCGCCAGCGCGAGGGCCTGGAACAGCGCCGCCCCGATCACCCCGGCGATGCCGATCAGCCACGGCGGCTGCCGGGCCAGCCGGATGATCAGCCGCAGCCCGCCGCCTTCGCTGACGCGGGCGGCGGCCTTGCGCTGGAACGCCGTGCCCATCGCGTTGCTGGCGGCCCCGAGGAGCGCGAACAGCACGGCCAGTCCTGTCACCCCTCCACCATGCCCCGGGAGGGGTGCCGGGGCCTCTCCCGGGCGCCGGTTGGATGAATCGCCGACGACGGGGCATCCGCCCCGTGGAGCCCCGTCATCCCATCCCCGTGGTGGCGGGGCTTCGTGCCGCCCGCACCACCCCCGACTCCCCTCGCCTGCCCCCGTCCGGGCCGTTCCCGACGGCTCCGGCCCGCGCGCTGGGGCCCGCCCGCGTCCGCCCCGATCAAAATGCGCGACGGCGGGGAAGGGAGGAGCGTGGTGGCGAAGGGAGGAGTGCCATGGCCACGAAGGCCGCGTCCGGCCGTCGGGACGATCACCGGGGATGGCTGCGCGGCTCGCCCCCTCCGCGCTGGGTACGGCTGCTCCCGCCGGTCCTGCTGGTGGCTGTCCTCGTGGTGGAACTCGTGAGCAGCCGGCCACCGGACATCGGCTTCCTGCTGGGCGCCATCCCCTCCCTGGCCGTCCTCTCCTACGGCCCCCTGGCGACCGCGGGCTTCGGTGTGGTCGTCGTGGTCCTGATGAACCTCCCCGCCCTGCACCTCAACCATCCGGGCAACGCGGACCTGCTCACGATCACCTTCATCGCCGTGCTGAGCGTGTTCGTGTCGCTCGTCCGCAGCCGCAGGGACGCGCATCTGGTCACCGTGCGGTCGGTGGCGGAAGCCGCTCAGCTCGCCGTGCTGCCACCGCTGCCCGAAAACGTCGGCCCGGTCCGCTGCGCCGGGCTGTACCGGCCCGCCCAGCGGGAGACGCTGGTCGGCGGTGACTTCTTCGAGGTACGGGACGGGCCGTTCGGAGTCCGGGCCGTGATGGGCGACGTACAGGGACACGGACTGTCGGCCGTGGGGACGGTCGCCTCGCTGCTGGGGGCGTTCCGGGAGACGGTGCTCGACCAGCGCGATCTGGAGGCGGCCGCGGCCCGGCTCGACCGCAGACTGGTGGTGGACTCGGCGTCGGTCGAACACGCCGAGCTGTTCGCCACCGCGCTGCTCCTGGAGTTCCCGCCGGGCACCGACACCGTACGGATGGTGTCCTGCGGGCACCCGGCGCCGCTGCTGCTGCGCGGCGCGAAGGCCCTCGAACTGGACACCGACCCGGGGCCTCCGCTGGGGCTGGGATTCTTCGAGCTGTCCCCGCCGAAGGGGCGCACGGTCGAGCTGGACCCCGGCGACCGGCTGTTCATGGCCTCCGACGGCGTGAGCGAGAGCCGGGACGCGGGCGGCGTCTTCTACCCGCTGCCCGACCGGCTGACCTCGTTCGCCGAGGAGCCTTCGGACGCGCTCGTCGACCACCTGTGGGAGGACCTCGTCCGGTTCTGCCCCTCGATCCGCGACGACGTCTCCGTCCTGGTTCTGTCGCCCCGGCTCCGCGGCGACCGGAACGACGGCGACAGGGAGAAGGACGTCGGCGCGACCGCCGACAGCCACAGCGAGAGCACCGGCGACTGACAGTCGTTGTCGTGCCGTCACCGCGAGTGTCAGGTCGTCGCCGCGAGGTCGAGTGCCGCGATGTAGCCGAACGTCATCGCGGGGCCGATCGTCGAGCCCGCTCCCGCGTAGCTGTGGCCCATGACTGCCGCGCTGGCGTTGCCCGCCGCGTACAGGCCCGGGATCACCGTGCCGTCCGGGCGCAGGACGCGGGCGCGGGCGTCGGTGCGCAGTCCGCCCTTGGTGCCGAGGTCACCCGGGACGATCTTGAAGGCGTGGAACGGAGGGAGCCACAGCGGGGCGAGGCAGGAGTTCGGGAACACCGCGGGGTCGGTGTAGTAGTGGTCGTAGGCGCTGTCGCCGCGGTGGAAGTCGGTGTCCCTGCCGCTCAGGGCCAGGCTGTTGAAGCGGCTGACGGTGGTGCGCAGGGCGGCGGCGGGGACACCGATCCGCCCAGCGAGCGCGTCCAGGGTCCACTCCTTGTACGCGACGCCGGACGTGTACCAGGAGTCGGGGAACGTGAAGGTCGGCGCGACGTCCTTGAACAGGTAGCGGTTGCGGTAGTTCTGGTCGACGACCAGCCACGCCGGGATGTCCGGAGCGCTCGGGTTGCGGTCGTACATGGTGTGCACCACGTCGCTGTAGGGGCCGGCCTCGTTGACGAACCGCGCGCCGGCGGCGTTGACCAGCAGGCCGCCGGGCAGAGTGCGTTCGGCGAGGCAGAAGTAGGGTTCGCCGGGCAGCGGGATGGCCGGGCCCCACCAGGCGTCGTCCATCAGGTCGAGCGCCGCTCCGGCCCGCCGGCCCGCCTGGATGCCGTCGCCGGTGTTCTCCTTGGCGCCCACCGTCCAGGCGGTCCCGATGGGCTGCCGCTGGAACTCGGCGCGCATGGCCGCGTTGTGCTCGAAGCCGCCGGAGCCGACGACGACCCCGCGCCTGGCCCTGACCAGTCCGGAGGCGCCGTCGCGGGTGACCACGGCGCCGGTGACCGCACCGTTTCCCATGAGCAGGTCGGACATCGGGCTGTTCAGCCACACCGGGACCTGGGCGGCGAGCAGGCCGGCGCGCAGCCCGGCCGCGAGCGACTGGCCCATCGTCAGCGGTTTCTGGCCGAGCAGCGCCGCCTTGGTGCCGCGCGCCAGGCACTCGGTGGCGACGGCCGCGCCCTTGGCGCTGACGGCGGCGAGGGTGAGCCACTTGTAGTCGGCGCTGAAGACGACCATGCCGGCCGGAACGGCCATGTACGCGGGGTTCAGGTGGGCGAGTTCGGCTCCGAGGATCGTGCCGTCGAGCTGGTCGGGCTCCATGGAGCGTCCGCCCGGAAGGCCGCCGGGGAGTTCCGGGTAGTAGTCGCTGTAGCCCTCCATCCAGCGGAAGCGCAGCGGGCTGTTGGCCATGACGAAGGAGATCATCGCCGGTCCGTTGCCGAGGAAGGCCCGCTGCCGGTCGGCCGGGACGTCCGGGCCGACGACGGCCGCGAGGTACGCGGCGGCCTTCGCCGGGGTGTCGGGGACGCCCGCGGCGAGGATGACGGGGTTGTTCGGGATCCAGATGCCCGCGCCCGAGCGGGCCGCCGACCCTCCGAAGGTGGCCGCCTTCTCCAGGACGACGCAGCTCAGCCCCCGTTTCGCGGCGGTGAGCGCCGCGGTCATCCCGGCGGCTCCCGAGCCGACGACGACGATGTCGTACGTGCCGAGCAGGGGCAGGTCGGCCGCGGTGGCCGGGCCGGCGGCCGCGACGGCACCGGCGGCTTGGGCGGCTCCGGCGGCGAGCGCGAGGGAGGCGCCCGTGGCCGCGCCGAGCACCCGACGGCGTGACGGGCCGGGGGCCGGGAGGGAAGGGGCAGGTCTGGCGGGCTCGGCGTTCGGGGACATGACGGGGCTCTCCAGCAGGGCGAGGGAATGTGTGGCTCTCCGTTGCTCCGGGAGCCCGACTGGCCCCCGCCGTACCGGTTCTGATGCAGCGTCAGAAATGTCGCGCGAGGGTCTTGTGAAGTCAAGAGCAAGCGGAGCAGAGCTCGCCGATCACCCCAAGATCGGACAGAAGTTACCAACCGGTATGTAGTGACTTAACAAGCCGGCAACAGTAGAACCTGTTCCCACTCATCGAGAGTGAGGAGTGTCACGTGGGTGACATCAACCAGCAGACCAACGATTCCAGGGGTGTTTCGCGCCGACGATTCATAGCTGGAACAGGTTCTATTCTTGGAGCAGTGAGCCTTGCCGGTCGCGCAGTCGCGGCCCCCGCGGTGATCGCCACGGCGGCCTCGTCGATCCCGTCCGGCGCACACGTCCCCGTCCTCGTGATCGGCACCGGATACGGCGGCTCGGTCGCCGCCCTGCGCCTCGCCCAGGCGGGCGTCGACGTGCAGATGGTCGAGATGGGCATGGCCTGGGACACACCGGGCTCGGACGGCAAGATCTTCGCCAACACGACCAGCCCGGACCAGCGTTCGTACTGGCTGCGGACCAGGACCAAACAGCCCCTCAGCAACTTCCTCGGCTTCCCCATCGACAAGGACATCCCCCGCTACACGGGGATCCTCGACGCCGAGGAGATGGGCCAGATCATCGTGTACCAGGGCCGCGGTGTCGGCGGCGGATCACTCGTCAACGGAGGCATGGCGGTCACTCCCAAGCGGGAGAACTTCGGCGCGATCCTCCCGTCGGTGAACGCCGACGAGATGTACGCGACGTACTACCCGCGCGCCAACGCCACGCTCGGCACGGGCCTCATCGACCCGGCGTGGTTCGACACCACCGACTGCTACCAGTACGCGCGGGTCGGCCGGAAGCAGGCCCAGCGCTCGGGCTTCCCCTTCGTCTTCGTGCCCGACGTGTACGACTGGGACTACATGAAGCAGGAGGCCGCGGGCACCGTCACCAAGTCGGCCCTCGCGGGGGAAATCCTCTACGGCAACAACTACGGCAAGAAGTCGCTCCAGAAGACCTATCTGGCCCAGGCCACGGCCACCGGTCGGGTCACCATCTCACCGCTGCACAAGGTCACTTCGGTCGTGCCCGCGTCCGGCGGCGGCTACACGGTCCTGATCGACCAGCTCAACACGACCGGTGGCACCACGGCCACGAAGACGGTGACCGCGGACCGGGTGTTCTTCGCGGCCGGAAGCGTCGGGACGAGCAAGCTCCTGGTCCGGCTGAAGGCGACCGGCGCGCTGCCCGGCCTCAACGGCGAGATCGGCCAGGGCTGGGGCGACAACGGCAACGTCATGTGCGGGCGCGCCAACCACCTGTGGGATCCGACCGGTGCGCTCCAGGCCAGCATCCCCTGCGGGGGCATCGACAACTGGACCGCGGGCGGCGCGTTCGCCGAGGTGGCGCCGCTGCCCACCGGCATCGAGACCTGGGCGTCCTTCTACCTGTCCATCACCAAGAACCCGAACCGCGCCCAGTTCACCTGGAACGCCGCGACCGGGACCGTTGACCTCAACTGGCAGACCGCCTGGAAGCAGCCCGCCATCGACATGGCGAAGACGATCTTCGACAAGATCAACGCGAAGGAGGGAACGATCTACCGGACCGATCTCTTCGGCGTGTACAAGATCTGGGGCGACCATCTCACCTACCACCCGCTCGGCGGCGCCGTACTCAACAAGGCCACCGACAACTACGGCCGCCTGCTGGGCTATTCGGGTCTGTACGTCATCGACGGCGCGCTGATCCCGGGCAACACCAGCGTCAACCCGTTCGTCACCATCACGGCCCTCGCCGAACGGAACATCGAGAACATCATCGCCGTGGACCTCTAGGCCGGACACAGCCCAGGCGGTGCGGACCCCGTGAGGGGTCCGGATCCGCTCAGGGGCCCGCGGCAGCTGCCGGCCGCACGCGTTCAGTGGGTCGGCAGCACGCACACGGCGTCCAGTCCCAGCACATGGTTGAGCCGGCCGAACGCCAGCCAGGAGCCGACGCTCATGGTCAGCTCCACGATCTCCCGCTGGCTGTACAAGGCCGTCATCCGTGTCCAGAAATCCTCGTCAAGACCGTGGTGATCCAGGGCGTACCGCTCCGCGTATTCGGCGGCCAGCCGCGTCCGGTCGTCGAAGGCATCGGTGGTACGCCACTGGGTCACCGCGTCCGCGAACTCCTCCTCGACCTTCAGGCCGTCGCGCTCCGTACGCCAGTCGAGGCAGAACAGACACCCGTTGATCTGCGCGACGCGCAGCCGGGCGGCCTCGAACTCGCGCAGGCCCAGGGTCGTGTGCTCGTACACCGACAGGGAGAAGTTCGCGGCGGCCATGCCGATGCCGGGCACCATCTCGCCCCAGACGTATCCGATCGGTTCCTGTCCTTCGGGAATGTCGACGCGCAGGGTCATGGGTCACTTCCTTCCGAGCCGGCCGACTGCGGGACGCAGCGGGACGTCGAGTGCGTCGTAGAGTCCTGGTTCCGCGTCCACCAGCCAGTCGACCGCGCCGACCAGGCGGCCGACCGCGGTGGCGTTCCCGCCCGCGGACCGGTTCTCGCCCTCGTCGGTCGCCGCGACGGTGACCTCGATCCGCGGGCGGCCCTCGATGATCACCCGGTGGGCGCCGTCCCCGTCGGGCGGTGAGGGCCAGTCCGGTGCGCAGGAGGCGTGGATGCGGGTGATGTGCTCGATGACGATCCGGGGCTCTCCCCCGACGATCCCCCGTACCTCGAAGCGGACCGCGCCCTGGGTGCCGGCCGCGAACTCGCCCATGGTGCGGGTGCTCACGGTGCCGGTCAGCGGGCGGCGCTCCATCGTCTCGGTGATGTCGTCGAGTTCGACGCCGAGGGCCCGTGCCATGAGCCGTATCTGGCCGCCCCACACCATCGTCGGGATCGACGGGGCGAGCATCAGCGGCTCGTAGTCCATCGGCTGCCCCATGCCGACCAGGTACCGTACGGATTCCTCCTGTTCGTACGTGGAGTAGTCGAAGATCTCCTGGCAGCGGATGGCGTCGATCGTGGTGCCCAGACCGCTGATCAGCAGGGGCAGGACGTCATTGCCCCAGCCCGGATCGACTCCGGAGACGAACAGGGAGCCTCCCCCCTCGGCGATGGCGGCGAGCACGGGGTCCCGGAACTCGGGCGGGGCGCTGCGCTGGTCGTAGAGCGGGTAGAGGGCGGGCGTGACGACCACCGCACCGGCCCGGATCGCCCTGGCGATGTCGCCGAGGGCCTCGTCGGGGCGGATGTCGCCGGTGGCCGCGTAGACGACGGCTCCGGGCCCCGAGGCCAGGACCGCGTCGATGTCGTCGCTCGCCGCGACGCCGAGGCCGTGACCGAGTCCGGCGAGCTCGCCGGCGTCACGGCCGACCTTGCCGGGGTCGTGGACGAGCACGGCCGCGAGTTTCAGTTTCGGATGGGCCTCGACGGCGCGGATGGCCGCACGGCCGACATTGCCGGTACCCCAGACCACCGTGGAAATCATGCGGCGGAGGGTAGCGAGACGGCCTCGAGGTTCCTATAGCCGCGACCGGGGAGAATTCCGGGCACCGACGCGAACGGCCCGACAGGCCCTAGTCTCGAAACATGGCCAAGTACTTCGACGTTCACCCGGAGAACCCGCAGCGGCGCGTCATCACCCAGGTGGTGGAGATCGTCCGCAGCGGCGGGCTGATCGTCTATCCGACGGACTCCTGCTTCGCTCTCGGCTGCGCGCTCGGCAACCGGGACGGCATCGACCGCATCCGCTCGATCCGCCGGCTTGACGAGCGCCACCACTTCACGCTGATGTGCGAGGACTTCGCCCAGCTCGGGCACTTCGTACGGATCGACAACGCGGTCTTCCGCACGGTCAAGGCGGCTACGCCCGGCCGCTACACCTTCATCCTCCCGGCGACGAAGGAGGCTCCGCGCAGGCTGCTGCACCCGAAGAAGAAGACCGTCGGGGTGCGGATCCCCGATCACGCGGTCGCGCAGGCGATCCTGGCCGAACTCGGCGAGCCGCTGCTGTCGAGCACCCTGCTCCTGCCCGACGAGGACAAGCCGCTGACCCAGGGCTGGGAGATCAAGGACCGCCTCGACCACGTGGTGGACGCCGTCATCGACTCCGGCGACTGCGGCACCGAGCCGACGACCGTGATCGACTTCTCCACCGCGGAGCCCGAGGTCGTACGCCTCGGAGCCGGCGACCCCTCCCGGTTCGAGTAGTCCCCGGATTCGAGCAGGTCCGGAAACGGCGCGGGGCGGGGGGGGGGGGCGGGGGGGGGCCCCCCGCCCGCCCCGGGGGGGGTTTGATATTAGGGG
>NZ_JBHYXD010000044.1:27995-59543 GCF_042751995.1 Streptomyces sp. NPDC059371
GGTTCGCCATTCCCCCCTGTACGCGTCCGGCCCCTCCCCGCCGGGGCGGGGTGTGGCCCGGCGGGCCCCCCCCCCCCCCGCGGCCGATGCGGAGATGTCAGGTACGGCGGGTCAGCTCGTCGTCACGGCGGTGTCGTCCACGACGAAGCTGGTCTGGAGCGATGAGTCCTCGACACCACTGAACTTGAGGCTCACCGTGGTGCCGGCGAACGAGGACAGGTCGAAGGTCTTCTGCGTGTAGCCGGTGGCCTTGTTGAGGTTGGAGTAGGTCGCCAGCGTGGTCGATCCGGCGGTGACCGTCAGCTTGTCGTACTGCGAGCTGGTGGTGGTCTCCGCGGTGTCGATGTGCAGCCAGAAGGTGAACGAGGCCTTGCAGCCGCTGGGGATGGTCACCGACTGGGAGAGCGTGTCGGTGTGCGTGGAGCCGTAACCGTCCAGCCAGGCCTTGTACGAGCCGCCGTGGGACGCCTCACCGGAGTCGGTGGTGATGACTCCGCTGGACGCGGTCCAGGTGGTGGCGCCGGACTCGAACCCGGGGTTGCCGAGCAGCTGCGACGAGGTGCAGGTGCCGCCACCGGAGGAGCTGACGGTCCAGGTGAACGACGCGGTGCCGGTCGCCCCGGTGCTGTCCGTGACGGTCACCGTGGTGCTGTAGGTGCCGGCGGTGGTCGGGGTCCCGGTGATCGCACCGGTGGAGGTGTTGATCGACAGACCGGTGGGCAGACCGCTGGCGGAGTACGTCAGGGAGCCGCTGTTCGTGCTGCTGGCCGAGATCTGCAGGCTCACCGCGGTACCCACGGTGGAGGACTGGCTGCCCGGGTTGGTGACGGTCACACCGCTGCTCGGCGGGGTGACGTGACCGCCGACGGCGATGCCCGCGAAGGCGTTCGCCACACCCGCGTACTGGGTGGAGCTCGCGCCGTACAGCGCGGTCGCGGCGTTCAGCGCGGCGGTACGGGCGCCCGCGTAGTTGGTGGTCGACGTCATGTACGTCGTCAGCGCCTTGTACCAGATCTGCAGGGCTGCGGCGCGGCCGATACCCGCGACGGCGACACCGTCGGAGGTCGAGCTGTTGTACGTGACGCCGTTGATGGTCTTCGAGCCACTGCCCTCGGAGAGCAGGTAGAACATGTGGTTCGCCGGGCCCGAGGAGTAGTGGACGTCCAGGTTGCCCACGCCGGAGTACCAGCTGTCCGCGGATCCGCCGTCCTTGCTCGGCTTGTCCATGTAGCGCAGCGGGGTGCCGTCGCCGTTGATGTTGATCTTCTCGCCGATGAGGTAGTCGCCCACGTCGGTCGAGTTGTTGGCGTAGAACTCCACACCGGTGCCGAAGATGTCGGAGGTGGCCTCGTTGAGACCGCCGGACTCACCGGTGTAGTTCAGGCCCGCGGTGTTGGAGGTGACGCCGTGGCTCATCTCGTGGCCCGCGACGTCCAGCGAGGTCAGCGCGTGGGTGCTGCTGGTGCCGTCGCCGTAGGTCATGCAGAAGCAGCTGTCGTCCCAGAAGGCGTTCACGTACGCCGTGCTGTAGTGGACGCGCGAGTAGGCGGCGACGCCGTTGTTCTTGATGCCGCTGCGCCCGAAGGTGTTCTTGTAGAAGTCCCAGGTCTCCGCGGCGCCGTAGGCGGCGTCCGCGCCGGCGGTCTGGGTGTTGGAACCCGCGCCGGTGCCCCAGACGTCGTCGGCATCGGTCATCAGGGTGCCGGTGCCGGAGGTGCCGTT
Organism: Streptomyces sp. NPDC059371; assembly: GCF_042751995.1. NCBI lineage: Bacteria > Bacillati > Actinomycetota > Actinomycetes > Kitasatosporales > Streptomycetaceae > Streptomyces > Streptomyces sp. NPDC059371. The sequence continues at coordinate 29,718 of NZ_JBHYXD010000044.1, forward strand.
GTTGAGCGAGTACGTCTTGTGGCTGCCGCGGGTCGAGTCCGTGAGCTGGTACGTCGAACCCGACAGCGTGGTGTTCAGCGTGACCGTGCCGCTGTACTGGGTGTTGCCGGTGCCGGTCTGGATGCCCTCGTACCGGGTGATCTCCTTGCCGGTGGTGGCATCGGTGATGACGTGCAGCTTGCTCGGTGTGCCGTCGTCCTGGACACCGCTGACCACGGTCTCCCAGGCGAGCCGGGGGGTGCCGGCGCCGGCCCAGACGACCTTGCGGGCGCTGTCCGTCGCGGGCTTCTCGGCCTTCAGCGACTTGGCGACCTTGAGGGCCTGGGCTCCTGCGGTCGCCTTGGCGACGGCCGGGGTGGTGCTCGCGACCTTGATGGTGTGCTTGTTGGCGAAGGTCGTGCTCACCGTGCCGGTGGCCTGCGAGGCGGGCGGCGTGTGGACCACGAGGTCGCCGCCGAGCACCGGGAGGCCTGCGTAGGTGCGCTCGTAACGGGTGTGCAAGGTGCCGTCGTTGTCCTTGACGACGTCCTTGACGACCAGCTTCTCCTTCGACCCGAGGCCAAGCGTGCCGGCGGTCGCGGTGGTCTGCTTCGATGCCTTCGTCAGCAGCGCCGTGTGCTGGGCCGGGGTGAGCTTTGCCTCAAGTCCCCCCGTGCGGAGGGGGGTTGTGTGGGGGGCGGGCTTGGCGACTGCCGGGACCGTCTGTATGCCGACGGCCAGGAACGCTGCGGTGGCCACCAGGGCTCCGGCCGCAGTCGCCTGACGGGGGAAACGTCTCACTCGTACTCCTACGCCTTCGGCCGCGGTCGGCGGCCGGTGACAGACCGGACAGACGGGATGTGCTGTCCGGGAAGCGCTGAGCAGGGCGCGCGGGAACGCGGCTGTGGGCAGACCATGGACGACCTGTCCCACAGGTGTGGGCAGGATTGCACTTTTGACCTAGCCATGACATGGCGTTATCGGCGATCGAGGGTTATCCCTACGCCCCCGCGCCGAAACCTCCGCCGCCCGCGGCCGCTGACGGAACGACGGCTCTGCCGCGGCCTCTGACGGAACGACGGTTCTGCCCCGACCGCTGACAGAACGACGACTCTGCCGCGACCCTGACGGAACGACAGCTCTGCCGCGGCCGTGCGGAACCCGCGTCAGGGCCGGCCCGCTCCGGGCACCTCGACGCGGGTGGCGAGGACCTGACCGGAGCCGGGCTCCACCGGCGCGGACTCCGTCATGCCGCGCCAGACGGCGGCCACGACGAACAGCGTCCTTCTGTCCTGGCCGCCCAGTGCGCAGGCGAAACCGCCGCGGTCGAGGCCCACCCGGTCCAGAACGGCGCCGCCCTCGGCGACGCGCACACAGCACCGGCCGGGCACGTCGGCATACCAGACGGCGCTCTCCGCGTCGGCACAGATGCCGTCCGGGGTGCCCTCCCCCAGGTCGGCCCAGACCCGGCGGCCCGACAGAGCGCCGTCCGGGCCGATGTCGAAGGCGAGCAGACCGTGCCGGTAGGAGTCGGCGACGATCAGGGTGGAACCGTCGGGGGTCACGGCCATCCCGTTGGGGAACGCGATGTCGTCGGCCACCTCACGCACCGAACCGTCCGGGGCGACCAGCGCGACCGAGCCCGGCGCGAAGGCCTCACCCGCCATCGGGTCGAACCCCGCCCTGTTGACATAGGTGTTTCCGCGGTCGTCGACCACGATGTCGTTCCAGCCGGGCCGGCCCAGGTCCGCGTGCGTGGCCAGGGAGCCGTCGGGCTCCCGTCGGAGCAGCAGGCCCTCGGCCGAGGAGACGATCAGCATGCCGTGGTCGGGGTGCCAGTCGGTGCACAGCGGCAGCGACGCCACCCGCGCGACCACCTCGGTACGCCCGTCCGCCGGATCGAGGGCGAGGACCTCGCCCGCGGTCCAGTCGGAGAAGTACAGCCGGCCCCCGTGCCAGCGCGGCGACTCGACCAGCCCGCGTCCTTCGAGCAGCGTCCGCATCTCGTCCATCCCCATCGCATCCTTCGCTCCGGACCGGCCAGGCACCGGTGTCCCACCTCCAGAACGAACGGACACCGGCCGGATCGACGGATCCCGGACCGTCAAAGGGCGCGGAGTGGCCCTGATGCTCGGCGGGCCGCGGTGATCGTCACATCGTTTAATGGCGGAGTCGGAGGAGTCGTCCTCGAGCAGGAGCTGCCCATGTCGGCGACACAAGCCCCTTCAGCCAGCGGGCGGACAAGGCCCGGGGTACTGCAGCGGCTGGGTGAGTGGTGCGCCCGCCATTTCGTGATCGTCATCGTGGCGTGGCTCGTCGCCCTCGGCGTGCTCCAAGGGCTGAACCACTCGTTCGGCGGGCAGTACTCCGACAACTTCCAACTGCCGGGAGTGCAGTCCACCGAAGGGCTGGACGTCCTCAAGGAGCACGATCCGGCGGCGGGCGGCTACAGCAGCCAGATCGTGCTGCGCGACACGCAGAAGCCGCTGACCGAGCTGAGTTCCCAGATGAGCCAGACCGTCAGCTCCCTGGAGAAGCTTCCGCACGTCCTGTCGGCGCAGAACCCGCTGCCGCCGCCCGGCTCCCAGCCGTCCTCGGGGCAGTCCCAGCAGCAGAACGTCGGGCCGCTGTCCAGCGACGGGAAGACCGGCTACATCACGGTCCGCTTCGACGTGCAGCCCTCGACCCTCGGCGACGGCTACCTCCACGGCGTGGACCAGGCCGTACAGCCGCTGCGGTCCGCGGGAGTCGACGTCGAGTACGGCGGGCCACTGGGCGAACTGGCCAGGCCCGCGGCGAACGACAAGATCAGTGAACTGATCGGGTTCGCGGTGGCGATCGTCGTCCTGCTCGTCGGGTTCGGCAGTGTCATCGCGGCGGGCCTGCCGCTCCTGACCGCCCTGGTCAGCGTCGTGGGCGGACTGGCCATCCTCGGTCTGCTCGCCGCGGCGACCACCTTCGCGACGGTGTCACCGACACTCGCCACCATGATCGGACTGGGCGTCGGCATCGACTACGCCCTGTTCCTCAGCACCCGTCACCGGCAGAACCTCGTCAACGGAGCCGACCCGATCCGGGCGGCGGGCCGTGCCACCACCACCAGCGGACGGGCCGTCCTGGTCTCGGGCTGCACCGTGATCATCGCCCTGGCCGGACTGTCCGTCTCCGGTGTCTCGTTCATCAGCAAGCTCGGCCTCGCGGCGGCCGTCACGGTCGTCTCGGCGGTGGCCGGCGCACTGACCCTCGTGCCCGCCCTGCTCGGGCTCATCGGCAACCGCATCGACCGCTACCACGTGCGCACGCCGATCGCGGAGACGAACGCCGAGCCCGGCGCACCCGTCACCGGCACCTGGCACCGCTACGCACAGCGCGTCGAGCGGCGCCCCTGGTGGTTCCTGACCGGCGGCCTGCTCACGGTGCTCATTCTGGCCATCCCCGTGTTCACCATCCAGCTCGGGCACATCGGTGACGGCGCCGACCCGACATCCTTCACGGACCGGCGGGCGTTCGACATCATGTCGGACTCCTTCGGGCCCGGCTCCAACGGCCCGCTGACGGTCGTCATCGACCAGACGGACGTACCGTCGGACAAGCGTTCCGCGCTGGCGTCACAGGCGCAGAAGACGGTGAGCGGTGTGTCGGGGGCGGCCGTGGTCACCCCGCTGACCGCCACACAGGACGGGGACGTGCTGGTGGGCACCGTCTACTCCAAGGTGTCCCCGCAGAACCAGGACACCACGGACCTGACGAACCGTCTGGTGGACGACACCCTGCCGAAGGCCGTGTCCGGGTACAGCGCCAAGGGCTATGTCACGGGCACGACGGCCGCGCAGGTCGACTTCCGCAACATCGTCGCGAGCCGGCTGCCCCTCATCATCCTCGTCGTGGTCGCGCTCGCCTTCTTCATCATCCTGATCGTCTTCCGAGGCATCCTCGTCGCGCTGAAGGCGGCGATCCTCAACGTGCTGTCCATCGCGGCTTCGTACGGAGTCGTCGTCGCCGTCTTCCAGTGGGGCTGGGGCGGGCCGGCGCTCGGGGTCTCGGGCAAGGTGCCCATCGAGAGCTACGTGCCGATGATGATGTTCGCGATCATCTTCGGGCTCAGCATGGACTACGAGATCTTCCTGCTGTCGCGGGTCCACGAGTTCTGGCTGCGCAGCGGGGACGCGAAGGCGAGCGTGGCGCACGCCCTGGAGATCACCGCCCGCGTGATCACCTGTGCCGCGCTGATCATGATGAGCGTCTTCGCGGCGTTCATCGTGAGCGACAACATCGTCGTCAAGATGCTCGGCCTCGGCCTCGCCGTGAGCGTGCTCATCGACGCGACGGTCGTACGGCTCCTGATGGTCCCGGCGGTGATGACCCTGCTCGGCGCCCGTGCCTGGTGGACACCGCGCTGGCTGGACAGGATCCTGCCGCACATCGACCCCGAGGGCGATGAGCCCGACATTCCGGCTCCCACCGGCCCACCGGCCGGCGGCTGAGACCCGTACCGAGCGGGCGGACGCGGGGCGCGTCCCGGTTCCTTCCCCCGGCCCGGCCCCGCCCCGCCCTCGCCCTCGCACTCGCCCCCGCGGAGGAAATGCGGGTGCTCCGGGTGGTACGGGTCCCTAGCATGACCGGATGCCCCGCATCGAACGCCTCCGTCCCGGCCACGCGCCCGCCCTGCTCGCGTTCGAGCGGGAGAACCGCGCCTATTTCGCCGCGACGATCCCCGACCGAGGCGACACCTTCTTCGACCGGTTCGACGCCCTTCTGGGCGAGCGTCTGGCCGAACAGGCCGCGGGACTCTGCCACTTCCACCTCGTGGTGGACGGCACCGGCGCGGTGCTGGCCCGCGTCAACCTGGTCGACGTGACGCTCGGTTCGGCCGACCTCGGCTACCGCGTCGCCGAGCGGGCCACGGGGCGGGGGCTCGCCACGGCCGCCGTACGGGAGATGTGCGCCCTGGCCGCGAGCGCGTACGGCCTGAGCACCCTGCGCGCGTGCACGACCGCCGACAACAGTGCGTCCCGGACGGTTCTGGCCCGCACCGGATTCCTCGTCACCGGCGAGATCGAGCTGAACGGACGCCCGGGACTTCGCTTCTCGCGAGAACTCCCCGCCGCCGGCCCCGCCGGGTTCCCGGCCGCCGGGGCCGTGCTTCCGGCGGGGCGCGCGGCCCGTCAGGACAGTGGTTCGACGGCCGGGTTGATCGGCGACTGATAGGCGCCACTGGCCAGCATGCGGACCTCGCCGGCCGGGCTGATCTCGGCGCGGAGGATGCCCGTGTGATCGCTGTACACCGGGTTGCCGCCCGGCCCCTGGGCGGTCGTCCTCTCGACGACCACCTCATCCGTCACCATGTTCGCGTCCGGTCCGGGATGGGTGAAGGTCAGCCGGTAGCGGTCCACAGTCTTCATCAAGCCCTCCGCGCCAAAGCGACAAATTCAGGTAATAGGGACTATGTCTCCATCATGCGTCCCCGCACCCGCGAGCCGCGTCGCCCGCGCCGTACCGCCCACCGACCGGCGGCACGCCCGGCGGGGGTGTTCGATCACTGTGCGTGACGCCTCTCGCCACGGGGCGCCGGGCAGTGTAGACATAGCTCATGGTCGGACTATTGGGTCGAACCCGGGCTCAGTCGGCCCGCCGCCCCAGTACAGCGCGCCCCCAGCGCGGGCGACACGACGGCAAGCACAGGAACGGCCCGTCCAACGGGCTACGCTCCGCCATCGGCGGGCGCAGTGTCGCCGGACAGGTGTTCGTCCTGCAAGTGGTGATCGTGCTGCTCCTGGTCGTCGCCGCGGTGGTCGCACTGGTACTCCAGGTGCGGCATGACACGACGCAGGAGGCCCGCAACCGCTCGCTCGCCGTCGCGGAGACCTTCGCCAACGCGCCCGGCACCCGCGCCGCCCTCGCCGCCCCCGATCCCACAGCCGTGCTGCAGCCCAGCGCCGAGGCCGCCCGCAAGGCGTCGAACGTGGACTTCATCGTCGTGATGAACACCGACGCGATCCGCTACACCCACCCCAAGCCCGACCGGATCGGCAAGAAGTTCGTCGGGACCACCGCACCGGTTCTGGCCGGCCGCTCCATTGTCGAGCAGGTCAACGGAACGCTCGGACCGCTGGTGCAGGCCACCGTCCCCGTCGAGGCGTCCGACGGCAAGGTCGTCGGCATGGTGTCGGCCGGCATCACCACGAAGAACGTGGGCGGTGCCGCCGACCATCAGCTCCCGCTGCTGCTGGGCGCCGCCGCCGCGGCGCTCGCCCTGGCGACCGCGAGCACCGCGCTGGTGAGCCGACGCCTGCTGCGCCAGACGCACGGCCTCGGCCCGTACGAGATGACCCGGATGTACGAGCACCACGACGCCGTTCTGCACTCCGTCCGGGAAGGAGTGATCATCGTCGGCGCGGAGGGGCAGTTGCTCCTGGCCAACGACGAGGCGAACCGCCTGCTCGACCTGCCCGCGGACGCCGAGGGACAGAACGTCCAGCGGCTCGGCCTCGACTCGGGCACCTCCGAACTCCTGGCCTCCGGGCGCGTCGCCACCGACGAGGTCCATCTCGTCGGGGAACGGCTCCTGGCCATCAACCAACGGCCCACACACCTGCGGGGCGGACCCGCCGGCAGCGTCGCCACACTCCGTGACTCCACGGAACTGCGCGCGCTCTCCGGCCGGGCGGACATCGCCCGCGGACGACTCAAACTCCTCTACGACGCCGGCGTGCGCATCGGCATGAGTCTGGACGTCACCAGGACGGCCGAGGAACTGACGGCGGTCGCGGTCCCCCGGTTCGCGGACTTCGTGACCGTGGACCTGGCCGACGCCGTGCTGAACGGGCAGGAGCCGGACGCGGGTACCGGGCTGCGCCGCACCGCCTCCGGCGGCATCCGCGAGGACGCGCCGCTGTATCCGGTCGGCGAGCACATCGGCTTCGTACCGTCCTCCCCGCAGGCCCACAGCCTGCGCACCGGAGAGGCCGTGGTCGAACCCGACCTCGGCGGTGCCCCGGGCTGGCTGGCCCAGGACCCGAAGCGCACCGCACAGGTCGTCGACTACGGAATCCACTCCCTCATCACCGTTCCCCTGCGCGTCGGCCCGCTGGTCATGGGCGTGGTCAACTTCTGGCGCTCCGAGAAGCCCGACCCCTTCGACGTGGACGATCTCGCCCTCGCCGAGGAACTGGTCGCCCGCGCGGCGGTCTCCATCGACAACGCGCGCCGTTACACGCGCGAGCACACGATGGCCGTGACCCTGCAGCGCAGCCTCCTGCCGCGCAGGCTGCCCCATCAGAGCGCCCTCGACCTCGCCTACCGCTATCTGCCGGCGCAGGCGGGGGTCGGCGGTGACTGGTTCGACGTACTGCCGCTGCCCGGGGCCCGGGTCGCGGTCGTCGTCGGCGACGTGGTCGGCCACGGGCTGCTGGCCGCCGCGACGATGGGCCGGCTGCGTACGGCGGTCCACAACTTCTCCGCCCTCGACCTGCCGCCCGACGAACTGCTCGGACTTCTGGACGAGCTGGTCGGCCGGATCGACCAGGACGAGCTCCCCGAGGACAGCAGGGCCGCCGTCACGGGCGCCACCTGCGTGTACGCGGTCTACGACCCGACGACGCGGCGCTGTACCGTCGCCCGCGCCGGACACCCGCCGCCCGCGGTGATCCACCCGGACGGCAGCGTCGAGTTCCCCGACGTGCCGGCCGGCCCGCCGCTCGGCCTGGGCGGTCTCCCGTTCGAGACGGCCGAGCTGGAACTGGCGGAGGGCAGCCGGCTGGTGCTGTACACGGACGGCCTGGTCGAGGACCGGGAACGGGACATCGACGTCGGGCTCGAAATGCTGCGCACGGCGCTGGCGGGAGCCGACCGCTCGCCGGAGGACACCTGCCAGACCGTGCTGAACGCCCTCCTGCCGGACCGGCCGAGCGACGACATCGCCCTGATCGTGGCGCGTACCAACGCCCTCGATCCCGACCGGATCGCCTCCTGGGAGGTGCCGTCCGAACCGGCCGCCGTGAGCGAGGTGCGTGCGTCGGTCAGCCGGCAACTGGCGCGCTGGGGGCTCGACGAGCTGACGTTCACCACCGAATTGATCCTCAGCGAGCTGGTGACCAACGCGATCCGCTACGGCAACGGGCCCATCGGGGTCCGCATGCTGCTGGACCGGGCGCTGATCTGCGAGGTCTTCGACGGCAGCAACACCTCGCCGCATCTGCGGTACGCGGCGACGACGGACGAGGGCGGACGGGGCCTGTTCCTGGTCGCCCAGCTCACCGACCGCTGGGGCACGCGCTACACGCCCGAGGGCAAGGTCATCTGGGCTGAGCAGCCGCTGCCCTGAGGTCGGGTGAGGCCGGGCCTCCGGGCGGTGACGGCACCGCGACGGCCGGACAGCGGGCGGGCAGGGGGCCGGAGTTGAGCCGGGGCTTCCGGAATTCATCCCGGGCGCCTGGATTCAGCAGGGACTCCCGGATTCAGCCGGGGCCCGGGGCCCGGGGCCCGGATCAGCCTGGGGCGGAGGGTCCCGGGCCTGGGATGGAGGGTCCAGATCAGCCGGGGGCGGAGGGGCCGGTTCAGCCCGGGGCGGAAGGTCCCAGGCCGGGTGCGGAGGGTCCGGATCAGCCGGGGGCGGAGGGTCCGCCGTCCCGGGTGTCCGACTCCCCCACCGGGGTCGAGCCGGCCGAAGCGCCCTCCGCGTCACCGGCTCCGTCCACGGGGGTCATCGCGGCGGCGCCTCCCTGGAGCCGCTCCAGGTCGGACGGGCGCACCTGGATGACGAGCAGGGCGACCAGCGCGGCGACGACCGCGAAAGCGGCGGCGGCGACGAACGCTCCCGAGATGCCGGACGTCAGCACCTGGCTGCTCCAGGGCGCCGGAAGCTGTCCCGTCCTGCGGAACTGCAGTTGCTGTGCCGGAGTCGCGGTCTTCAGGAAGTTCGCGACCTGGTCCGTGGCCTCGTTGCGGCTCGCCGTGCCGAAGACCGTGACCAGCACGGACAGGCCGAGCGATCCGCCGACCTGCTGAGTGGCGTTGAGGATGCCGGAAGCGGCACCCGTGTCCTTGGGTTGCACCCCGGACACCGCCATCAGTGTCAGCGACACGAACTGCAGGCCCATACCGAAGCCGAAGACGATGGTCGGTCCGAGGATGCTGCCGAGATAGGTGCTGTTGACGTCGGTCAGCGTCAGCCAGCCGAGGCCCAGCGCGGCCAGGATCGCGCCCACCGCCATGAAGGGTTTCGGACCCCACCGGGGCAGCAGATTCGAGGCGACCCCCGCGCCGATCGCGATGATCACGCTCACCGGCAAGAAGGCGAAGCCTGCCTTGAGCGGGCTGAACCCGAGGATGTTCTGCACGAACAGCGTCAGGAAGAAGAACATCCCGAAGATGGCGGCGGACAGGCTGAGCATCATCGCGTAGACGCCCGAGCGGTTGCGGTCGCGGAACATCCACAGCGGCGTGATGGGCTGTCTCGACCGGCGTTCGACGGCGATGAACGCGATCAGGAACACCAGGGCCGCTCCGAAGGACGCCAGGGTGAGGGGGTTGCTCCAGCCCTTCTCCGAGGCCCTGATGAAGCCGTAGACCAGCAGCACCATGCCGAGCGTCGACGTGATGGCGCCCAGGAAGTCGAAGTGGCCCGGGTGCCGCTCGGATTCCTTGATGTAGCGGGGGGTCGCGAGCACGATCAGCAGGCCGATGGGGACGTTCACGAAGAACACCCAGCGCCAGTCGAGCCATTCGACGAGGATGCCGCCCGCGAGCAGCCCGATCGCGCTGCCGCCCGCGGAGACGGCGGCGAACACGCCGAACGCCCTGTTGCGCTCGGGTCCTTCACGGAAGGTGGTGGTGATCAGCGACAGCGCCGTGGGTGAGGCGATGGCACCGCCGACGCCCTGCAGCGCGCGAGCCGCGAGCAACTGCCAGGAGTCCTGGGAGAGTCCGCCGAGCAGCGACGCGAACACGAAGAGCAGCACGCCGAACATGAACATCCGGCGTCTGCCGAGGATGTCGCCGGAGCGTCCGCCGAGCAGCAGCAGACCGCCGAAGGTCAGCGTGTAGGCGTTGATCACCCAGGACAGGTTCTCGGTCGAGAAGCCGAGCGAGGTCTGGATGTGCGGCAGCGCGATGTTCACGATGGTGATGTCGAGAACCACCATGAGCTGGCAGGAGGCGATGACGAGGAGTGCGATACCGCTGCCTCGGCCCCGCTGCGGGGATTCGGCAGGCTCGGAGGATGCCACGTGATCGGCCGTCATCGAAAATAGCCCTGCATCGCGGGTCGACGATGAACATGGATGCTCACTCCATCGACGTTAAGCCTGCCCGCCCGGCCTCACCAATCGATCAACGACCGCCCCGGATCGCCGTCTCACCTGGCCGGCCGCCCCACCGGCGACGACGCCGACAGCACGCCGACAGCACGCCGAGGGCCGCCGCCACTGCCGGTACGCCGTAGTCGAGAGGCGGGTGCGCGGGCGTGCCGGGCAACAGACCGCGCGGGGTGTCGACTTGAGAGCTGCGGGGTGTCGACTTGAGAGCTGATTCGGAGCCAGGCCCCTTCGCGTGCACCGTGCCTTACGCCGCGCGGCCGGCCGCCGGGGCCGTGTCGCCGGGCTGCGGGGCGACGCGGCGCGTGTGAACCTGCCGTTGTGGATGTCCAGGCACGCGACGCGGGACCCGGAGACGCACGCCGGTCGGCACCGGCCGCTGTGCTGATCGCGACGTGCGTCTCGACTCTGGTGGTCAACGCGAACACCTCGGCGGTGAGCATCCTGCTTCCGGCGATCAGCGCGGACACCGGAACGTCGCTGGATGTCCTGCAGTGGGCCGTCACCGGGTATTCACTGGTGGGAGCCGCGGTGATCGTCACCTCGGGGGCCCTCGGCGACGTGTTCGGACGGCGCCTGGTCTTCCTCGGCGGCCTGGCGCTGTTCATCGCCTCCTGCGTGCTCATCGCGCTGTCCGACAGCGGAGGCGGGGTGATCGCGGGCCGGGCGATCCAGGGCGCGGCGGGGGCGACGATCCTGGCCTGCGGAATGAGCCTGTTGTCCGTGTCCACCTCGGGAGAGGGACAGGTGCGGGCGGTGACGCTGTGGGGTGGCGCGTCGGCGGTCGGCGCCGCGGCCGGGCCGTTGCTCGGCGGTCTGCTGGTGGACGGCACGGGATGGCAGGGCCTGTTCTGGATCGACGCGGCGATCGCGCTCGCCTGCGTACCGGTCACCCTGAAAGGTGTCGCCGAATCCCGCGATCCGGATCGCGGTCGCTCGATCGACTTCGCGGGGACCGTGCTGATCGCCGGTGTACTCGCCCCGGCGCTGCTCGCACTCAGCGAGGGGGCAACCTGGGGATGGACGTCGGCCGCGGTGCTGGGATGCTTCGCGCTGGCGCTGGTGTCGTGCGTCGCGTTCGTCGCGGTGGAGCGGCGGGTCGAAGCACCGCTCGTCGACCTGCGGCTGCTGAAGGATCGCGTCCTGATCGGGGCGACGGTCGGGATCCTGCTGAGCGCGGGCGTGATCAACGGTCTGATGTACCTGGTCAGTCTCTACTTCCAGAACCCCGCCACGCTCGCGTTGAGCCCTTTCGAGGCGGGCCTGGCCACGCTGCCCGCGACGGTGGGTCTGATCGCGGTCACGCCGCTCGTGCCCCGGATGGTCCAGCGGCTGGGCGTCGGACCCGTGATCGCCGTCGGCTTCGCGGCGGCGACGTCCGGTTGTGTGCTGCTGTCCTTCGTCAAGGGTGACTGGCGGTACGCGGCCTTCGTCCTGCCGCTCGTACTCATGGCCGCGGGTCTGGGACTCGTCAACGGTCCGGCGAGCTCGGCGTCCACTTCGTCGGTGTCCGCCGACGATGTCGGAGCGGCATCGGGCATTTCGAACATGGCGCGATACATCGGTGCGGCGGCGTTCACGGCGGCCGTGGCGACGGTCAACGCGACGGTGGGCGAGTCCCGGCGGTCGGAAGGGGACGGGGCGGCGGACGCGCTGGCGGCGGGCCTGTCCAGCGCGTGCGTGCTGCTCGCGATCGCGTCCGGGGTGGGCCTGCTCCTGTCGGTCCTGGCGGTCCGTGCCCGCCGGCGCCGGGTCGGGCCGGGTGCCTACGGAGCGGCCGCGGCGTCGCACGCACTCACCGTCCCCGTCGAAGGCCAGTGACGGCGCGCACGCTCGAAAACCACTTCGCCGAGGCGGAGGCAGCCCGTAGGGTGCCGCCCATGGTGACTGCGACGGTCCGTGAGTGGAGCGACGAGGAGGGATGGGGAGTGCTGGACTCCCCCGAGACTCCCGGCGGGTGTTTCGGCCATTTCGCCGACATCCAGGCGCCCGGCTTCCGCACACTTTCGCCCGGCCAAAGGGTGGACCTCGTGTGGGAGGCGCCCGGCTTCAAGCAGGACGGGTACGACTACCGAGCGGTGAGCATCACACCTCGGCCAGCCTGACATCCACTCCTGTCCCGGTGCTCGGTCAACGGTGGTGTTCCGAGACCGCCGTGAGGTGCCCTCAGTCGACCGGCAGGCCAGTTCCGGCAACGCCCCGACCTCGGCCGCGTGTGGCGGGGCCGCGTCGCTGGTCGGATAGTGGAAGCCGAAGCGCAAGGGGGGATGCTCGGGGAGACAGGGGAGAAACCGGATGGACCGCTACCCTCCTATCGCCGACCACGGCCTCGTGGGCGACCTTCAGACCAGCGCGCTCGTCTCCTCCCAGGGCGTGGTCGACTGGTTCGCGGCACCACGGTTCGATTCACCCAGCATCTTCGCCGCCCTGCTCGACCACGACGGCGGAGGACACTTCCGCGTCGCCCCCACGCATCCCGACCTCACGTGCAAGCAGCTCTACTACCCCGACACGGCGATCCTGGTGACCCGGTTCATGTCGCCGGACGGAGTGGGCGAGGTCGTCGACTTCATGCCTCCCGACCAGACCCGCACACCGACCGACCGCCACCAGATCATCCGCCTCGTAAGGGCTGTGCGGGGAACCGTCGAGTTCGCCCTCGAATGCCGACCGCGCTTCGACTACGGCCGCGCCGGGCACCAACTCGAAGTCGGCGAGAACGGTGCCCGGTTCCGAGCGCCGGGGACAGAGGCGTTCCTGCAGGCGACGTTCCCGCTGGAAGCGGACGGCCCGGACGCGCTCGGCACCGTCCGTCTCGACGCGGGTCAGAGCGCCGGAGCGGTGTTCACGGTCTGCGCCCCGGGCGGCGACCCACCCGAGCCCCTCACCGTCGACGCCGTCCACGCGCACCTCGACGAGGTCACCCACTTCTGGCATGCGTGGCTGCGCCAGTCCCGCTACCGGGGCCGCTGGCCGGAGCTGGTGCACCGCTCGGTGATCACCCTGAAGCTGCTGACCTACGCACCGACCGGCGCGCTGGTCGCGGCGGCGACCATGGGCCTGCCCGAGCAGGTGGGCGGGGAGCGCAACTGGGACTACCGGTTCACCTGGATCCGCGACGGCTCGCTGTCGGTGCGGGCCATGCTCGATCTCGGCTTCGCCGACGAGGCCGCCGCTTTCGTGCACTGGTTGGTCGAGCGATTGCGCGAGCGCGAGGGCAAGGAGGACGAACCGCTGCAGACGATGTACCGCATCGACGGCAGCCCCGACCTGCCCGAGGAGAGCCTCGAACACTTCGAGGGCTACCGCGGATCCGCGCCGGTGCGCATCGGCAACGGCGCCGCCGACCAGTTGCAGCTCGACATCTACGGCGAGGCCGTCTACGCCCTGTCCCAGGGCCGCGAGATCGAGGCGCAGTCGTCGTACGAGGGGTGGGAGAGCTTCGCCAGGACGCTGGACTGGCTGGCGGATCACTGGGACCGGCCGGACGAGGGGATCTGGGAGACCCGCGGCGGACGCCAGGACTTCACCTACAGCCGGGTGATGTGCTGGGCGGCGTTCGACCACGGTCTGGCCCTGGCCGATCACTGGCGCAGGCCGGCCGACATCGACAAGTGGCGCGCCGCTCGCGACGCCGTCTTCAAGCAGGTCATGGACCGCGGCTGGAGCGAGAAGGAACGCGCCTTCATCCAGCACTACGACGGTGACGTGCTGGACGCCTCGCTCCTGCTGATGCCGAGAGTGGGTTTCCTCGGCTCCAGGGATCCGCGGTGGCTGTCCACGCTGGACGCCATGGACCGCACGCTCGTCTCCGACAGCCTCGTCTACCGCTACGACCCCGCCGCCTCCCCCGACGGCCTGCGCGGCTCGGAGGGCACCTTCAGTCTGTGCACCTTCCTGTACGTCGACGCACTCGCGCAGGCGGGCCGGCTGGAACAGGCCCGGTACACCTTCGAGAAGATGCAGACGTACGCCAACCATGTCGGCCTGTTCTCCGAGGAGATCGGTCCGAGCGGAGAGCAACTGGGCAACTTCCCGCAGGCGTTCACCCACCTGGCACTCATCATGGCCGCCGGCACCCTCGACGACGCCCTTGACGCAGAGTACGGGCGCTGAGGCGTGGCCACGCGCGGCTCCCGCGCGGAGGCCCCCCGGCTGACAGCGGCGGAATTCGACGCGCTGTACGAGCGTCTCGCTTCGGGCGCCTCGTGGGCGGCCGGCGAACGCGGTGCGCTGGTCGCGTTGACACCGGGCCGAGTGGCGGAAGCGGCACAGGAGGTGCGGACCGGAAGGACGGTCACCCTCGCGGCGCCGGTGGAGACCTCGGCGGGACCCGACAGTCCGGAGCCCGCCCTGCACACGATGCGCGCCTGGTCCGACCAGTTCGACGACCAGGGGCTGCACTTCGCCAGGGACAGCTTGGCCATGAACGTGCACGGGGACGCCGACAGCCATCTCGACGCCCTGTGCCACGTCATCTACCGTGGCACCCTGCACGGCGGCGTGGACGCGAGCAGTGTCACCGCGGGCGGCGCGACGGCGCTGACGGTCGAGGCGGTGGCCGACGGGATCGCCGGTCGTGGTGTGCTGCTGGACATCCCCCGGCTGCGTGGCGTCCCCTGGCTCGAACCGGGGGATCACGTGACGGCCGAGGATCTCGAAGCCGCCGAGAAGTCCCAGGGCACCCGGGTCGGCGAAGGCGACCTGCTGTTCGTGCGGGTGGGCCACCGTAGACGTCGGGCGGAGGTGGGTCCCTGGCACACGGCGGAGGCCAGGGCCGGCCTGCACCCGAACGCTCTGGAGTTCCTCGCGGAGCGCCGGGTCGCGGTTCTGGGCGGCGACGGCAACAACGACACCGCGCCCAGTTCGGTCCACGGCGTGGATTTCCCGGTGCATGTGCTGGCGATGCACGCGATGGGCCTGAACCTGCTGGACTACCTGCAGTTCGAGGATCTGGTGCCGGTCTGCGCGGCCGAGGGGCGCTGGTCGTTCTTCTGCGTCGTGGCCCCGCTGCGACTGCCGGCCGCCACCGGGTCGCCCGTCAACCCGATCGCCGTGCTGTGAAGGACGGTTCAGGCGGTACGGGCACCCCCTCGCCGGAACCTGTGGTCGTCGTGGTCATGGGGGTGTCGGGGTGCGGGAAATCCTCGACAGGGGCCCTCCTCGCCGAGCGGCTGAAGGTGCCTTTCCTGGAGGCTGACGACCTCCACCCGGCCGCGAACCGGGCCAAGATGGCCGCAGGACGTCCGCTCACCGAGGAGGACCGCCGGCCCTGGCTGGTGGCCGTGACCGAGTGGATCGAGCGGGCGACGGAGTCCCGCACCGGTGGCGTCGTGGCGTGCTCGGCGCTCAGGTACCGCTACCGCCAGATGTTCCGCCGCGCGGGGGCTCACGTGTGGCTGCTGCACCTCGCGCTCGGCAAGGCGGCCGCTCGGCTGCGGGTCGCGCGGCGCGCGGGGCATTTCATGCCCGCCGCCCTGGTGGACTCCCAGTACGCCGAGTTGGAGCCCCTGCGCCCGGACGAGCCGGGTCTCACCGTCGACGCCGAGAACTCCCGGCAGGCGATCGTCGACCGTGCCGCGACCGCTCTCAAGAGCTTCGGGTGAGCCTGCTCCCCGGCCCCTGCGCCAGGGTGCTGGGGGTCGCACGGCCCGATAAAATCGGACCTGTATTCGGCAGGGGTTTTTGAGCAGTTCCCGCCGTCGGGGGTTCCAGGTCCGGACGAAGAAGCCAACGACTCCACGGACGGGGCGTTCCATGACCGGCGACCAGCACTACGACGTCATTGTCATCGGCACCGGAGCGGGCGGTGGCACCCTCGCGCATCGCCTGGCACCCAGCGGCAAACGCGTACTGATCCTCGAGCGCGGCGGCTATCTGCCCAGGGAGCGGGACAACTGGGACTCCACCGCCGTCTTCGTCCAGGGCCGCTACCGCGCACCGGAGTTCTGGTACGACAAGCACGGAAACGAGTTCCCGCCGGAGGTCAACTACTACGTCGGCGGCAACACCAAGTTCTACGGTGCCGCGCTGTTCCGGCTGCGCCCCGAGGACTTCGGCGAACTGCGCCACCACGACGGCTTGTCCCCGGCCTGGCCGATCCGTTACGAGGACCTGGAGCCGTACTACACGCAGGCCGAACATCTGTACCGCGTGCACGGGCGGCACGGCGAGGATCTCACCGAGGGCCCGGTCAGTGGTCAGTACGCCTACGCGCCGGTCGAACACGAGCCGCGGATCCAGCAGCTCAGCGACGACCTGGAGAAGCAGGGGCTGCACCCCTTCCATCTGCCGATCGGGGTGAACCTGACGCAGGACGCGAACGGCCGGGCCACCCACGCCAGCGCCTGTATCCGCTGCGACCGGGTCGACGGATTCCCGTGTCTGCTGGGCGCGAAGTCCGACGCCCAGGTGATCTGCGTCGACCCCGCGCTCGAACACCCCGACGTCACGATGGTGACCCACACCGACGTCCGTCGCCTGGAGACCGACGAGTCCGGGCAGTCGGTCACCGGTGTGGTCGCCGACCTCGACGACGGGACCACGGAGACGTTCAGCGCGGACATCGTGGTGGTCGCGTGCGGTGCGGTGAACTCCGCCGCGCTACTGCTGCGTTCGGCCGACGACCGGCATCCCGCGGGCCTGGCCAACGGTTCCGACGTCGTGGGCCGCCACTACATGCGGCACAACAATCTGGCGTTGATGGCCGTGTCGGAGGAACCGAACCCCACCAGGTTCCAGAAGACCTTGGCCCTGCACGACTGGTATCTGGGCGCGGACGACTGGGAGTACCCGCTCGGCGGCATCCAGATGCTCGGCAAGTCGGACGCCGACCAGATCCACGGCGAGGCGCCTCGCTGGGCCGGCAAGGCCTCCCCTGACATGCCGTTCGAGGTCCTCGCCCACCACGCCGTCGACTTCTGGCTCTGCGGGGAGGACCTGCCCCTGGCCGAGAACCGGGTCACCCTCGACAAGGACGGTGGCATCCACCTCGCCCTGGACGAGAAGAACAACATCGCCGGCCTGAACAGGCTCCGGCACAAACTGCAGGGGATGCTCGGGCACTTGGGGATGCATCCGCACCGCCTGCTGTCCCACAGCATCTATCTGCACAAGGGGATGCCGATCGGGGCGACGGCCCACCAGGCGGGCACGGTGCGCTTCGGCACGGACCCCGCGAGTTCGGCCCTGGACGTCAACTGCAAGGCGCACGACCTGGACAACCTCTACGTCGTGGACACGTCCTTCTTCCCCAGCATCGGCGCGGTCAATCCCTCGCTGACCGCCATCGCCAACGCCCTGCGGGTCGGCGACCATCTGATCGAGCGGCTGGGCTGAGCGATTCAGCCCGCGCCGCGGAAGACGGACGTTTCGCGGCACGGGTCGACCGTGCGCCATACGCAAAGCACTCAGCCGGGACATCCCGTACCGGCCCGGTGCCCTGGGCCACGGGCGGCGCACTCCTCGCCGTCGCAGCCGGCGCCACAGTTCTTCTGTGGGCCAACTCCCACCGCACACGCTCCGCCTGAGGGCGCCTCGCCGCTCGTCCGGCCGGCTTGGATCGCTGCTGCGTTGACGCGATCGGGCGGCCCGCGCACCCACACCGACCCTCAAGCTCACTGGCGGCACCAGCTGGGAGAAATACTGGAGCGCCCAGATGCGATCGAGTATCAGGGCGCACGGCGACGCAGTCGCCACGCTGCTACTGATCACCGCGGTGGGCTGTGGTGGGCAGTCCAACGCGAAGACATGGAGGGTTCGCCGGCGCCGGTGTGGTTACGCAGCCGCGGTTTCCGACACCGCATCGCCCACAAAGGCATCGAGTCCTCCGAACAGCTGGGACGCCACTGCTGGACCATCGAGCACACCAAGGCCTGGCTCACCGGATGCCGCCGCCTCCAGCGCCGCTACGTACGCAGGCCAAGTAATTCCTGGCCTTCACCGGCATCGCCCGCACCCTTGTAGGTGCTCGATTCCGCTGTCCCATTGCGCGGCGCTGACCAGCACCGACGTCCGCGTCCCACGGGCGGTCCCTCGTGCGTTCGTCTCACTTCCGTGTCCTCTTGTGAGCTGTCAGGCGGGAGTCTGGACGATCGACAGGGAGCTGGCCCCGGCCACAGCCCGGGGTGACCGATCGCCCCCACCCGGCAGGCGCTGGGCGCGGTGCTGGACCTGTGCACGGGCAGCGGCCCGTTGCCGGCGGACGGGCTGAAGTTCACGTGCGCTGGGCTGCCTTCGCGTCCCAGTCGATGTGGTGGTCGAACTGCCAGGCCATCTTCTCCGGGTTGATCAGTTTCATGGTCGCCGGCATCACGAGGTCGCGCAGGGCGCGGCCGACCGGGCCCGCGGTCTTGTTGCTGTTCGTGCGGGCGCCGAGCTTGATGATGCGTTCGACGCGGGGTCGGCGTAGTTGTTCGTACGCCGCGAAAGCCTGGTCGTAGGGCAGGTCCCGCAGGCAGCGCGCAAGTTCGACGGCGCTTTCGGCGGCGATGGAGGCGCCCTGTCCGGAGCTGGACGAGGCGGCGTGGGCCGCGTCGCCGATCAGGGTCATGCGGCGGTGGGTCCAGTTCGCGACCCTTGGCATGTTCTCCATCGGGCCGGTGATGAGGAGTTGGCCGGCGTCGGTACGCCTGATCATTTCGAGGGCGGGGGTGCGGTCGTCGGCGAAGGCGGTCCGCAGGGTGCGCATCCACTCCTTCGCGCCGATCGCCTGAGCCTCGGCAACTGTCATCGGGGCGCGGTGGGGCAGGTTCACGAACCACACAGCCGAGGAGTCGTCGAAAATCTGGTAGCCGAAAAACGCGCGCTTGCCGAAGCACATGTACATGACGCCGTCGGTGGAGGGCATCCCTGACCGGTCCATCCGCGCTCCGAAGCACACCAGGCCGGCGTAGTTCGGCTGCGGTGCGGCGGGGTCTATCAGGGAGCGGACCGTGGAGCGGATGCCGTCGGCGCCGATCAGGATGTCGGCGCTCGCCTGTGTACCGTCCGCGAAGTGCGCGGTGACGCCGGAGCCGGTGTCCGTCGTGCCGGTCAGCCGCTTGCCGTGGTGGATGGGAACGGAGCGGCGCTCCGCCTCGCCGTAGATCGCACGGTAGAGATCGGCGCGCCAGACGAACTGCAGGGACGGGAGGCGGGAGGGCGGGGCGAACCGCGCGAGGTGCTTGCCTGTCCAGCTCCGTAGCCCCATGGCGGTGACTGGGGTGCCGATGGCACGGACCAGGTCGCCCGCGCCGATCGCTTCGAGGGCGTCCTGGCCATTCGGGGCGATGGTCATGCCGCCGCCGGCCCCATCGGCCGTGTGGGCGTACGCCTCGTGAACGGCGGCCTCGATACCTGCTTGGCGGAGCGCCATCGCGGCGATCGGGCCGGCGATGCCGCCGCCGATGACGAGCGCGGTGCGGGCTTTGCCGATGCGGGTCATGACTGGTGCCCCGTCGAAGGGTCGCCGATCGTCGGCACGCCGCCGCTCTTGTGTGCGCGGCGCAGATCCTGAACGTACGCGCGGGAGGACATCGCCGAAAGGATCGCGATGCCGCCGCGGTGGATGCGGATCTCGCTGTTTGTCGCAGAGCCGGACAGACGGACGCGGCGGCCGGCCGCCTTGTCGTCGGCGGACGGGGACCGCGAGTCCTTGATCCGGCCGCGGGCCGTCCACGTCAGGTTCCAGTGGTCGACGGCGGTGCTGTCGTCGACGAGCAGCTTGACCATGGCCCGGTTCATGTCGAGGTGGATCTCGATGTCGTCGGGGAGGCCGGGGGAACGAAGGTCGAGGACAGCGGCGCCGCGACGGGCCTTGACCTCGAAGCGGCCGGCCTCCGTCCAGTCGCCGAGGTGCTTGACGAGGTCGTGGTCGGAGTGGATGCGCTCGGTGAGGGACATCTCGGTGGTTCCTCTCTTTGTGGTGCCGTGCGGATGAGCTAATAGTTGCAGTGAAACTAGTATCTCGTCAACTAGTTCCTCCGAGGCTAGAATTGAGCCCATGACCGCATCCGCTCCCCGCAGCTCCCCCCTCGCCCTGACCGTCCTGGCCCTGCTGCACTACAAGCCGCTGCATCCGTACGGCATCCAGCGGCTGGTCAAGGACTGGGGCAAGGAGCAGGTCGTCAACGTCAGGCAGCGTGCGAGCCTCTACCGCACGATCGAGCGACTCAACGGCGACGGGCTGATCGCGGTCCGCGAGACCGGGCGCGATCAGCAGTACCCCGAGCGGACCGTGTACGAGGTCACCGACGCGGGGCGCGAGACCGCCCGTGCCTGGCTGGAGGACATGCTCACCGCGCCCAAGGAGGAGTTCCCGGAGTTCCCGGCCGCCCTTTCGAACCTTCTGCTGCTCACGTCCGACGAGATGGCGGACGTACTGGAGCGGCGGGTCGACGCCCTCGCGGAGAGGCTCGACGGGCTGGAAGCGGCCATGGCGGCGGAGGCGGAGCAGGGGCTGCCGCGCATCACCCGCCTGGAAACCGAATACCTGCGGGCCGTGACGGCCGCGGAGCTGGAGTGGGTGCGCGCGGTGGTCGAAGACCTGCGGGCCGGCAGGCTCTCGTGGTCGAAGGAGCAGCTGGACGCCCTAGCGGCGGGGCCGGTGCAGGGAGTGAGCCCGCACCCGGCGGGTCCGGGGACGGCCTGAAGCGTTGCGGTCTCGCGGGACCTGAAGCGTTGCGGTCTCGCGGGGCCTGAAGCGTTGCGGTCTCGCGGGGTCAAACCCCAGCCGAGAGGGCGGTTCGTGAGCTGATGTCCTTTCTGGGTCTGGCTGTTGGTCCGGCCGAGCGTCAGGGCCGGCCTCTAGGGTGATCCGATGAGGTCCGGGCTGGGAGGCGGTCGGCGAGAGCGGTCACGGCGATGACCAGGCCCAGCACGTCCACGGCCAGTCCCCGCTTGCGGCCCGGCACCCGTTTCGCCACGTCCAGGCCGGTCGTGGAGGTGGGGACCCCGACAGCCGCGTGGACACTCTGGGTGTCCAGCACCACCGCGGCACTTTTCCCCGTGCGGATGACCATCCCGGGCTCGGTCAGCCGTGGCGTCCCGCAGCCGCCGTGAGGTGTCATTACTGGATCGGCAGGCGTGTGCCACCTCGATGCGGAGGAAGAACCGGTCGCCGGGATCGGTGAGATCTCGGCGGTTGGCCTGGCCGTGCGAGGTGATGTTGTGCTGGTCGGCAAGGTGCAAGAGCTCTTCGAGATCGTGGGGTCGCCGCATCAGCCGGTCCGGACGGCGGGCGGGGAGGCGCCTCTCCTGGCCGTTGCCGACAACCTCAAGCAACGCCCCTCCGGGGCCGGGTCCCGGGCCCCGCTCTCGCCTGGCCAGCCAGCCCAGCAGTGACGACGCGGACAGGACGCCCAGGGCTGCCGCCACGGTCAGTACGGCGTAGTCGAGGGGCAGGTGCGCGGGTGTGCCGAGCAACAGGCCGCGCAGGGCGTCGACTTGGTAGCTGAGCGGGTTGACCAGGCTGATGGCCTGGAGCCAGCCGGGCATCACCGCGCCGGGTATTGGGCGTTGGAGCCGAAGAACAGCGGCATGGTGATGGCCTGGGTCAACGCCGGTTCACAAGGTGTTTGCTGTCGGCTGACCACTGGGTGCTGGAGCGGCCGATGCATCTCAAGGGCGCACCAGTCGGCGCACGAGGAGCAGTCAGCGCTGCGTGCTGTTCTTCACCGGCCGCCGGAGCGCATCCCTGATACGCCACCACAGCTTGCGGGCGTGCGGGGTTTCGGTGGAATAGCTGTTGCTCAACCAGATGTTGTCCGCGCTGCGGCCCAAGGGGGTGCCTTCGGGCGAGTAACGCGTGGGGGGCTGTTCAACCATGCGCTTCTCCTACGGATTCGGAGACCTGGTCCCGCATCCCTTGCGCAGTATTCGTTGTCGGAGCGGGTCTTCGGGCCCCAGCCGATGCCGCTGGCGTAGCCCTGCATCACAGGGTAGTAGGTGTGGGTGCCGCCGCTGTCATCGCAGTCCGTCGACCATCCGTAGTCGATGAAGCTGTTCTGGCAACCACCTGGCGGTCGGCGCCCCAGGGCTTCGGCGTAGTCGAGTGACGTGCACTTCGTGCTCGGGCGAGGCCGAGGAGCGTGAGGGGTCGGCGGGCGTCACGCGCATTGCGGCGACGGCCGGAGGCGATGCTCTTCGCGCCGTTCAGTCGCAGGACGCCGACCGCGAGGTTGCACCAGGTCGCCATAGCGCGGGGTGCGCTGTCGGTCCGCCACCGCGCACGCGGTCAGGTCGAGGGCGACGGCCAACGCGTGCCGCACTCTTCGCAGCCGGATCATCTGCTCTCAGCCCGAACGCCCAGCCCAGCCGCTCATCCCGTGGACAAGCGTCGTCCGCATCTGCACCTGTCACTTCAGCCACGCAGGGGATCATCCCCCGGCACCATCGGCCGGCTCCACCCGACGGTGCGCGGAGACACAGGCCACCGAGGCGCAATGGACATGAGACAGGAACCGTCCGCTCGCACTGCCGTCACCGCGGGGGTCACGAAACGGACGCCCGCCGACTACGCCGAAGCCCTGCGGGTCCGACGCATGCGTTCTCGGCGTTCTCTCAAGCCGAGACCGAGAGGTGACGCCACCTCAGATGGTCGGGGTGTTGTCAACAATCGGCCTGTGAATCTCAACGACCGGCTTCCACCCCGCGGAGAACTCGATGAAGTCCGCGCGGGTGGGGTAGGTGTCGATCGCGCGACGGTCACGCTTGGGGCTGTCGCCCCCCTTGCGCCCCCGGGGAATCTGCTCCTCGAAGATGTCGACCTTCACGTCGGGAACCTCCTTGAGGCCCTGGCGCCAGATCTGCACGATGTCGGCGCCGAACGCCTGCCGGGCCGCGGCGTAAAGGGCCGTGAGGGCCCCCTTGTCCCCACCGGGGACGAAAAGTGCCAGGTCCAGCACGACACCGGCGGACTGGAGGACCTCAATGGTCACCGAGCCGTTCTCGTCGGCCAAGTAGATTCCGGCTTCATTCTCGTCGTCGGGAAGGCAGGAGACCTCTTCCTGGAATACGGTTCTCGCCGTGATCGAGCCGCCCTCGAAATGCTCACCGGGCTTGGTCAGAAAAGCAGGGACATAGCAGTCGGGAAGCTTGAGTTCTGCCGTATCGGCGGAAATGAAGAGCCTGTCCTTCACGCCGAGCTTCGTCACCTCTTCCAGCGAGAGGCGGCGAGCGGCAATCTTCTCCGTGTTCACGATTTCCCTTTCCGGTTGCACTGTCCCTCCGAACAAGGACGCTACCACGAAACCCCGAGGTCAACTGCCCAGCAATCTTTGGGTAAATGGCCTCCGACGACCTGCACGGGAGGATACCGAAGCGAGTGCCACTCGGTCGGGAACACGGGCCCGCCAGGTAGTGGCCCTCGTCATCGTGTTGGGATCAACTGGCGGTTGCATTTCGGCGCGTTGGGTAGCACGGAGGAACTAAGAGAGAGTTTACGGTAGATATCACCCATATCACCTTCGGGGAGATGGCGGCGAGGCAAGGCGATCCATTCGTCGTGCATCTCGAAGAGCGCAGCGGAAACCAACCGGATGGTCCGGCAACGCAACAACAGAGATCCCCACCGGCGCCATCTGGATGGAGCCCGAACCGGAAGTCGCGTACTACCGCGCCCTCTTCGGTCAGGACTTCGGCGTAGTCGGCTGACGCCAGATTGCTGACGACTGGACGACGCGAGACGCTCGTTGATGACCGAGGGCCACTGACCCCGGCCGACTACTTCGCCTCGGAAGACACGGATGCCTGCGACATGGTGACTGCGCCAGTGGTGTTGCCGCATCAACCGGTCCCGACGGCAGCTTGGGATCTGCCTCACCTGGCCGTTGCTGAGGGCCTCGGCCAGCGCCCGCCCTGGGCGGGAGCCCGGATCGCCGTCTCACCTGGCCAGTCGCCCCAGCAGTGACGACGCGGACAGGACGCCGAGGGCCGCAGCCACGGTCAGTACGGCGTAGTCAAGGGGCAGGTGCGCGGGTGTGCCGAGCAACAGGCCGCGCAGGGCGTCGACTTGGTAGCTGAGCGGGTTGACCAGGCTGATGGCCTGGAGCCAGCCGGGCATCACCGCCACCGGGTAGAGGGCGTTGGAGCCGAAGAACAGCGGCATGGTGATGGCCTGCCCGATGCCCATCAACCGGTCCCGGGTGAGCACGATGCCCGCGATCGTCATCGACAGGCAGGAGAAGAACGCCGAACCGAGCACGACGGCCACGGCCACTCCGAACAGCCGCAGCGGGTTCCAGGTCATCGCCACCCCGAGCAGCGCGGCGATGACGACGACCACCACGGCCTGGATCAACGCCTTCACCCCGGCGGCGAACGCCTTGCCGGTGATGAGCGCGGAGCGGGGTGTGGGCGTGACGAGGAGTTTGGTGAGGATCCCGGCATCCCGCTCCCAGATGATCATAATGCCGTAGAAGATGGCGATAAACATGGCGGACTGGGCGATGATGCCGGGCGCCAGATAGTCGAGGTAGGGGATTCCACCGGTCGGGATCGCGTGGATCCGGGTGAACGTCTCGCCGAAGATCAGCAGCCAGAGGGCCGGCTGGATCGCCCGTGTGTACAGCTCGGTGCGGTCGTGGCGGAGTTTCTGGAGCTCGACCGCGCACATCGCGGCGACCCGGGCGGGCAGCACGCGCCAGCCCGTACGGGCCCTCGGCGGGGTCACGAGCAGGTCGAGGCTCCCGTGGCGAACGCCCTCAGCCGACGCGGGAAGCGGTACGGCGGGTGCTTCGGACATCGCTGAAGTCTCCTGATCGGTCGTCGAGTCCACCGCCGGCGACGTCGCGGAAGACGTCTTCGAGCGTGGGAGGTTCGGCGTCGCCGGTGATCCCGCGGCGCTCGCCGAGGCCCGCCCTGAGCTGCCGCGGGGTGCCGAGCGCACGGACACGTCCGCGGTGCATCAGCGCGACACGGTCGCAGTACTGGTCGGCCTCGTCCATGTAGTGGGTCGTGACGAGGACGGTCATCCCGGTGGCGGCCCGTACGGCGTTGATGTGCTCCCACACGCTGGTACGGGCGATCGGGTCGAGGCCGATGGTCGGCTCGTCCAGGATCAGCAGGCGCGGTGCGCTGACCAGTGCCTGGGCGAGTTCGAGGCGGCGGACCATGCCTCCGGAGTACGTCTTGGCGAGCCGGTCGGCCACGTCGGCGAGGCCGACAGCGTCGAGCGCCTGGGCGACGCGGGCCCCGCGTTCGCGCCGGGGCACGTCGAAGACGCGGGCGAACAGGGAGACGTTCTCCCGGCCGGTGAGTCCGGAGTCGGCGGACAGCTGCTGCGGCACGTAGCCCAACAGGCGCCGCACGGACATGCGTTCACGGGTGGCGTCGTGCCCGAAGACACGGACCCTCCCGGCCGGGACCGGCAGCAGGGTGGTGATGCACCGGAGCGCCGTCGTCTTGCCGGCGCCGTTGGGCCCGAGCAGTCCGAACACCTCACCGTCCCGGACGGCGAGGTCGAGACCGTCGACGGCGGTCATCTCGCCGAAGGCGTAGACGAGTCCGGCACAGGACACGGCGTCCGGGGCCGGTCCGTCGGCGGTCTCGGCATCAACCGCGCCGGCCGGGAACGGCGTTCGGACCGTCTCCTGGTCGCCGACCGGGTCCGCCTCGTCGTGAGGGGGCTCCGGGTTCACCGGCTGTGCGGGTTCCGCTCGTCCGCTCCTGTGCCGTCTCATGTCTCCTCGGCCTCCTCGTGCAGGTTCGCCGCCAGTTTGCGCAGGGCCGGAAGGGCGGCCTCCAGCGCGGCGTGATCGGCCGCGTCGAGACGCTCCACCTGTGCGCGTACGAGCACCGCGCGCCGCTGTCGCCAGTCGCGCAGCCGGGCGTCGGCCGCCGGTGTGGACAGCAGCCGGGCGGCCCGCCGGTCGGCCGGGTCCGTCTCGCGGATCAGATAGCCGTCCGCGACCAGCCTGTTGACCAGCGTCGAGACCGAATTGCCCGCCAGGTAGAGCTCTTTGGCCGCCTCCGACACACCGATGCCCGGCCGGTCGACGACCAGCCGCAGCAGATCGACCTCGGCACCGCGCAGGCTCGGTCCGGCCGTGCCGCGGCGCAGCCGCCGTCTGATCAGCCGCTGCAGCCCGGCCAGGGCGTCCGCCAGGGCCTCGGGGAAGCTCTCCGACTCCGACTTCACCTTCCGAGATTACCTCTGCGTCAGAGGTAATTCGGGAAAGGAAGAGTCAAGACGCCGGCTCCGGCGGCGAAACCCGAGGTGGGCACCGACTCGGCTCCGACAGCCGCGGCGGAACCCGAGGCGTGCGCCTCGATTCGCCTCCAGGGGTGAGACCCAAGGTGTGCACCTCGGTTCGGGGGGTAACCGTTGCCCTGCTCGCCGGCGTACCCCAGCGCCGGGTGGATCCCGACGGGTCGAAGTCCCAACGTGGAGGTAACCGTGCCGGCCGAAGAGGCTCCTGTGTCCATCGACGCGACCGTTTACGCCGAAGGCATCGCGCTGGTCACCGTCGCCGGGGAACTGGACGTCGAGACAGCCCCCGAACTGCACCACCGACTGGCCGACCAGATTCGCGGCGGCCGACGGCACCTGCTGCTCGATCTGTCCGCGGTCCCGTTCATGGACTCCTCGGGCATCAACGCCCTGCTCAAGGCGCACGACGCCGCCGGACGCGCGGGAGGGGGCCTGCGCCTCGTGTCCCCGGCCCCGGCCGTCCAGCGCGTTCTGGATCTCACGGGCGTCAGCCTCGCCATACCGTCGGTGAAGGACGTGGAGGCCGCGCTGGTCCAGATCGGCGAAGGGACGGCTCCCCGGCACTAGGCGGTGTCCTGCGGGCGCGGCTTCGCGGACGCGGCCTAGGCCGAGCGGGCCTCCAGGGTGCCGGCCTCGTGAAGCTGCGCCGCCGCGGCCGTGCAGAAGGCCGCCAGCCCCTCCACGAGCGCCGCCCGCCCGGTGGCCGGCATCTGCGCGAGGACCGCTTCCACCACACCCTCCCGCCGTACGCGCAGCTCGGCGAGGAAGGTACGGCCCTGGGGACTCAGGAAAAGCCGCAGCTCACGGCGGCTGGTGGCGCTCGGCGCCCGCTCGATGAACCCCACGGCCTGCAACCGGTCGCAGAGCCTGCTCGTCGAGGGAGGCGTGGAGCCGAGCGCGTCGGCCAGGGTCCGCAGGTTGATGCCCTCGTCGTGTTCCAGGATGAACAGCACCCGCAACTGGGAGGCGGAGACCGGGGCCGTCGAGGCACGGCCCCAGAGGATCTCCAGCAGCTCGGACGCCTCGGCGGTCACGCGAGCCACCTCGCTGCGGCGCGGACGCGGGCCTGAGGAAGTCACCGTCCAACTCTCCCAGTCTTCTCGAGCACTGTCAGCCTGTCGGTCCGACGTCAGGAACAAAATAATGGATATCGACACTCAACAGATGGGCACGTCCGACATCATGAACAGATTCGTGGCCGCGGAGCGAGCCGTACGCACGGCGGCGCCGCACAAGCTGCTGGACGCGGTCCGTGAGGTGCTGTGCGCCCACTACGCGGCCGATTCCGTCGAGCTCTTCATGGCCGACTACGGGCTCACCGTGCTGCAGCCCGTCTCGGTGCTTCCGCACACCCTGGAACCCATTCCGGTGCACACCAGCCCCGAGGGCCGGGCCTTCGGCGCCCAGGAACCCTTCACCGAGGAACGCGACGGCGGGGTCGTACGAGCGCACCTCCCGGTGACGGTGCGCGGCGACCGGCTCGGCGTCCTGTCCGTCGTCCTGCCCTCCGGGGGCTGCGACGCGAGGACGCTCGCCGAACTCGCCGACATCGCGGAGGTCCTCGGTCACGAGGTGCTCGTGGCCGAACGCGACACCGATCTCTATCTCCAGGCGCGCCGCAAGGACCGGCTGACCCTGGCCGCGGAGATGCAGTGGCAACTGCTGCCCGGCCGCTCCTGCTCCCGGCGCGAGTACGAGCTCGGCGCCCAGCTCGAACCCGCCTACGCGATCTTCGGCGACAACTTCGACTGGTCGGCCGACGCCGAACGGCTGTCCCTCTACGTCACGAACGGAATGGGCGAGGGCATCGAGGCGTCGCTGCTCACCAATCTCGGCATCAACGCCCTGCGCAACGCGCGCCGGGCCGGCATCCCGCTCCAGGACCAGGCGGCCCTCGCCGACCAGGCGATCTACACCCAGTACCGCGGCGACCGGTATCTGTCCGTGCTCATGCTCGACTTCGAGCTGTCCACCGGCCGGATGCGCGTGATCGACGCGGGCTCGCCCCAGATGCTGCGACTGCGCGGCCGGACCGTCGAACGCGTGGACTTCGAGGCCCAGTTGCCCCTCGGCATGTTCGAGGAGACCGACTACCTCGTGCAGGAGTTCCGGGTGGAGCCCGGCGACCGGCTCCTCTTCGTGAGCGACGGTGTCCACGCCGTCGCGGGGCCGGGCGGGGAGAGGTACGGGGAGAAGGCCCTGGCGATGGCGATCAACTCCACCCGGCTGCTGCCCGCGACGGAGGTGCCCCGCGCCGTCCTGAGGGAGCTGACCGGCCACCGGGGCAGGCCGGGACCGGAGGACGACGCCCTCGTGGTCTGCCTCGACTGGCACGGCCCGGCGGGCGCCGGGCGCTGAGGAACTCGACGGTTCGGGCGGCCGGGCGCCGGGCGCTGAGGAACCTGACGGTTCGGCCGGCCGGGCGCCCATGGGGCCCCGCCGGCGGAACTCGTCAGAAGCTCACGACCGCGTGGACGGTCTTGCCGTCGGGGCGGGACAGCACGGTCAGCTCGGAGGACAGCTGGCGCACCAGGGGCCAGCCGAAGCCGCCCTGTCCGGTCAGGTCGAGGCGCCTGGGGCGCGGTGGCTCGGGGTCGTCGTCGGAGACGGAGATGCGTACCCCGTTGCCCATGTCCCTCAGGTCCAGGCTGCACAGCCGACCGCGGGCGTGCCGCACCACGTTCGTCACGAGTTCCGAGACCACGAGCAGGACGGCCTCGGCGGTCTCGCGCGGTACGGCGCGCGGCAGGGCGTCCAGGAACGTGCGGACCATCCCCCGGGCGTACACGGCGGCCTGCGGATCCCGCTCCAGCCTCGCGCCGAGACCGGTACCGGGACCGAGTTCGCAGGACGGTTCGACGGTGGTCATGCCTTCGCCTCCTTGCCACACTCCCGCCAGCTCGCCGCGTGGCGGCGCCACTTCGTGCCGATCGAAGTGCCGGGCGGGCTGCCTCCCCTTCTTCCCGGACCTTCGCGGCCCATGTCACGGGTTCCCCCACCTTCACACCTCACCCACAGGCGTCCCGTCCGGCGCCGCGCGGCCCGGCCCACGGCGAGAATCCTGGGGCGGGGGACTGTCGCGGCGGATCGGGGGCACTAGGCACGCGTCCCGGACGCCCACGGGCGGTTCGGTGACCCGCTCCCGTGGCGGTCGCAAGGGGCCGGGCGACCCCGAAGGGCCGGCACGGTCGAGCGGCGGGGGGGGGGGGGCCCGACCCGCGCGTGGGGGGGCCGCTCCCCCGCGGTCCCGGGGGGGGCGCCCCGCCGCGGGGGGCCGCCCCCCCCCAAGGGCGGGGCGCCGCCGCCGATCCGCGCGCGGCGATCGCCCTTCAGTCGCCGCTGGAG
>NZ_JBHYXD010000044.1:59553-65735 GCF_042751995.1 Streptomyces sp. NPDC059371
AGCGTCGTCCCGCACGCCTCGCCGGGGGGGCCCCCGACCACGCGCGGCGGGGCCACCCCCACCCCCACCCCCGCGCCCGCCCCCCCCCCCACCCCAGCACCGCACGGCGCCCGCCGAGGCGACGAGGCGGGACGCGATACGCGTCAAGGACAGGCGGATGCGCCACGGACAACAGGAGACGGCGAATGTCCCAGATCATCGCGGCACGAGCCGAGGGCTACGGAACGGTTGACCCGGCGGAGGCACGGCGCCGCAAGCAGCGGTTCCGCAGACGTCTGGAGCGTCTGATCGGCATCGCCGCCACGGAGGGGAACGAACTGGTTCCCCTGCGGAACGGCGACCGGATCTTCGCCGCGATGCTCGACGCCGTGCGTTCCGCCGAGCACACCATCGACATGATGACCTTCGTCTACTGGCGCGGGCAGATCGCCCGCGACTTCGCCGCCGCGCTGGCCGACCGGGCTCGGGCGGGTGTCAGGGTGCGGCTCCTGCTGGACGGCTTCGGCGCGAAGCGGATCGAGGGGGACCTGCTGCGCTCCATGACCGCGGCAGGCGTGCAGGTCGCGTGGTTCCGCAAGCCGCTGTGGCTCTCGCCGCTGAAGCAGAACCACCGCTGTCACCGCAAGGCACTCGTCGTGGACGAGCACACGGCGTTCACCGGCGGCGTGGGCATCGCCGAGGAGTGGTGCGGGGACGCCCGCGGTCCCGCCGAGTGGCGGGACACCCACGTCAAGGTGCGGGGGCCCGCCGTGGACGGCATCGCCGCCGCGTTCGCGCAGAACTGGGCGGAGTGCCACGACGAGCTCTTCGACGACCGGGACCGTTTCACCGGGCACGGCCAGCCGGGTACCGCGACCGTGCAGGTGGTGCGGGGCTCCGCCAGTTTCGGCTGGCAGGACATGCAGACCCTCATCAGGGTGATGCTCACCTCGGCCGAGGAACGCTTCCGCCTCGCCACCGCCTACTTCGCCCCGGACACCTACTTCGTGGACCTGCTGTGCGCGACGGCGCGGCGCGGTGTCCGGGTGGAGATCCTGCTGCCCGGTCCGCACACCGACCAGCGGGCCTGTCAGCTCGCCGGCCAGAACCACTACGGCGCGCTGCTGGCCGCCGGTGTCGAGATACGCCAGTACCAGCCGACCATGCTCCACACCAAGATCATGACCGTGGACGGCGTGGCCTCCCTGATCGGCAGCACCAACTTCAACCGCCGCTCGATGGAGCACGACGAGGAGGTCATGCTTGCCGTTCTCGACGAGGCGTTCACCACGGCCCTCGACGAGGACTTCGACGAGGACCGGGAGAACGCCGTGGGCATCGAACCGGCCCGCTGGGGGCACAGGTCGCCGGTCCAGCGCGCCAAGGAGCTGGCCGTCGTACCCCTGCGCCGCTTCCTCTGACCCCGACCGGGCCGACCGGACCCGACCGAACTGGGGATCGCAGAGGCCGTCAGCGGGGGCGTTCGCCCGTCTCGCAGACCTTGCGGGCGACCTCCCGCAGTTTGATGTTGTGGTCCTGGGAGGCCTTCTTCAGCACGGCGAAGGCCTCATCCTCGCCGAGGCCGTGCCGCTCCATGAGGATGCCCATCGCCTCACCGATCTCATGGCGGGTCTCCAGGGCGTCACCCAACTGCTGGTGCGTGCGGGCCGAGGACAGGGCGACCGCGGCGTGCGAGGCCAGCACCCATCCGGCGCGCTGAGCCGACTCGTCGAACATGTTCGGCCGACGCGAGTACACATTGAGGGCGCCGAGTGCGTCGTCGTCGGTGAAAAGAAGGAAGCCCATCATGCTGCCCATGCCCAACTTCCTCAGCTCGGGCGCGAAGCGGGACCACTTCTCGTGCGGCCGGCGCAGGTCCTCGATGGCGTAGAGCTGCTCCCGCTCGGTCACCGCGTCGAAGCACGGGCCCTCCCGCAGCTCCTGCTGGATCCGGTCCGCCTGACGCACGACGTCACTGGTCGCGGCCAGCGCTTTGACCTCACCGCGGCGGACGGTGAGGATGCCGCCCTCGTCGCAGCCGTTGATCAGCACCTTCGCGTGCTCCACGATCCGGTCCAGGGTCGCCTGCACGGTGTCCTGCGCCAGCAGATCCCGCGCCATGTCCGCCAGGGCGACGGCAAATTTCTCCCAGACCTCGCCGGACTCCTGCGCCATGGGCCATCCGTTCATCCGTCGAGACAGTCGAAGCCGAACCGGCCGTCACCCGGGATTCCATCTTGCCACCCCGGTGCGCGCCCGCCGCGGCGGGCGAGTGACATCGGTTCGTCGGCCCGGGGGAATCCCGTCGCACGGCGCGGCCGACACGTGCGGCCGCTCCAGTATCCACGGGATCTTTGCACGGCTCGCCTGTTTCATCCGGTGCATCAGGGGTGACCCGAGAAGGAACCGGATTCCGGAGAACGCGCTCCATTCGATCAGGAGGTTCCTCATGGAGAACTGGCGCGAAGACGCGTCTTGCCGCACCGTTGACCCCGATCTGTTCTTCCCCATCGGGAGTACCGGCCCCGCGGTGCTCCAGATCCAGGAGGCGAAGGCGGTCTGCGCGGGCTGCCCGGTCCGTGAGGAATGCCTGCGCTGGGCCCTGGACACGGGCCAGACCGTCGGCGTCTGGGGTGGCACGAGCGAGGCGGAACGGCGCGCACTGGCACGGCGCCGCTCCCGCCGGCGCTCCCAGAACACCTCCGCGTAGGCAGAAGGGGCAGCACCGGGCCGCACCACTGGGCCGGGTTCGGCGCAGGTGACCGGGTCGCGACGCAGCGAGAGGCATTCCGTCGACGAGATCCGAAACGAAGGGCACGATGGAGATCGATCCGAGCCGGAACAGCAAGTCGTCATCCGCGGAACTGGGGATGCTCACCAGCGCGTTCGGCGGGGAGCTGCGCAACGTGACCGACGCGCGGCTGGCTGCGGAGAGCTATCTGCGTGCCCTCGCACGAGCCACACCGCCCTCGGCGGCCGAGCACTGGGACGACATCCTGCTGGTGGTCACCGAACTCGCGGCGAACACGATCCAGTACGCTCCCGGCCCCTTCGAGCTCCAGATGCGCCCCACCATCGACGGTGTGCACGTGACGCTCCACGACACCAGCACCACCCCGCCCGCGCCGCGCCGCTTCCGCCCGTCCCAGGGCGGAGGCGGCATCGGCTGGCATCTGGTCCACGCGCTCTGCGACCAGGTGAGTGTGATCGTGCGTCCCGACGGCAAGGACGTCCACGCGTTCCTGCCCTGGTGACGGACCGGCGCCCACGGCCGCGCGCGCCGACGCGGAGGTGTCGTACGGCGTGACCTGGGCACCCGGTTCCCGTGAAGGAAGCTGTCCCGTCGCACGATCGAGGTGGAGCGTTGAGTCCAGAGCCGGAACTGTCCGAGCCGGAACCGTCCGAGCGGGAGCACGCCGCGTGGGACCGGGTGCGCCACGCCGCCACGGGGATGAACCATCACCGGGCGAAGGCGGCCCTCGACGACGCGAGAAAGGCGGCCGAGGACGCTTCGTCCGACGGCGCGACGGCACCCGACGCGCGGACGGAGGTGGAGGAGTGGGAACGGATCACCGAGGCCCTGGCCGACCACGCCGGATCGTACGACCCCGCCACGGACCCCTTCGTCCAGGGGCAGCTCACCGCCCGCGCCCATCGCGCGCAGGCATCCGGGCGGCGCGGCTGAGCGCTGTTCCGCCCACGATGTCAGTCCCGTACGGAACAATGCTGGTCAGCCAGACAAGCACCGCACCCGTGCCGTGTGATCCCGTCCGTCCGTCGAAAGGCCGCCCGCACATGACGCCGACCCCGCACCTCCGTGCCGTGCCGCGAGCGCCGATCGGAGGCCGGTGACCATGCTGCGGCCGCTGCCCCGCACGCACGCCCCGCTCGGCCCCGAAGGCGCCGAGATCCTGCGGCTGATCACCCAGCGGCGGTTCCCCGTCCGCCTCACGGTGCACGCGAACGGCCGCCGTCGGTACGGGTATTGGCTCCCCTTCGACCCCGCGACCGGACGCGGCGGCTGCTATGTGGCGCTGCCCACCGGTGAATGCGACGCGCTGCACGCGGCGGGCCGGATCGTGCTGGGTGACGCGCTCGTCGACCCCGCGAAGACCACATTCACGGTCCAGGCCGCGGCACGTTCGACCGCCACGGGCCGGAGCGACGCCACCCCTCGGAGCGAGGCACCGGGGCGGACCCGACGGAGCGGGGCCATGGATTCGGGCATCTTTCGACATGCCCTGACGGCCTGACGGCCTGACCCACTGTCCTGGACGGGCCACCCCGGCTCAACGCCCGACTCACCGTCCCGCCCGGCCACCCCGGCTCAACGCCTGACCCACTGTCCCGGACGGGCCACCCCGGCTCAACGCCTGACCCAGTGTCCCGGACGGCCACACCGGCTCAGCGCCTGCCCTGCCACTCCCGTTCGGGCACGCCGTTCAGCGCCGTGAGCCGGCCGACAGCGGTACCTCGGCGGTGATGCGCTTGCCTCCGGTCCGCAGGTTCGCGACGACGACGTCACTGGCCAGCGCGCAGACGATCATCCAGCCGCGGCCGCCGACCCGCATCCGGCCGACGTCGTCGAACTGATCACCCGCCACGGGCAGTTGATCGCTCCGGTCGCTCACGGACAGCCGCACCGCCCGCTCGGTCGGCGTGACCTCGAACCCGGTGACTCCGCCTCCGTGGAGCATCGCGTTGGTGACCAGCTCGG
Organism: Streptomyces sp. NPDC059371; assembly: GCF_042751995.1. NCBI lineage: Bacteria > Bacillati > Actinomycetota > Actinomycetes > Kitasatosporales > Streptomycetaceae > Streptomyces > Streptomyces sp. NPDC059371. The sequence goes on from NZ_JBHYXD010000044.1 coordinate 64,250, forward strand.
AGGCGACCAGCAGGGCGTCGCCGATGGCGTCCTCGTCGTGACGGGTGAGGCCGCCGGGCCGGCCCGCGAGGGCGTACCTGACCGCCTGCCGCACGTCGGCGGGGCTGCCGGGGGCCGTCGAGACCACCTGTCGGGCACCGGCCACCGTGTCGGTGGCGGACCTCTGAACCTGCCGGCACATCCTTCGTTCCTCCGTTCCAGGCCGAATCCGGGGCCCGTCGTGGCACGCGCGGCGGGCCCTGAGGAATCGCGGCCACGCTGTTCGCCGCGATACGTCGTCGGCCTTTCCACGTCCTCGCTTCTCGGCCAGGACGGGTCACTTCTACAGCTCACCGTGAAGGGCGTTCCCAAACCTGGACGTTCACGCATCCACCGGACGTCGCGGTGCCGGCCCCGCTCCCCGGCCCGGCGAGGGCACGCGAACGCCACCCGATGCACAGGCGGCTGACACATCCCACCTGTACCACTGGCACTTACCCTGCAGTAATATCCGCGGGGCAGGCCCCCCGAGGAGGAACCGTGCCACGGCCCGAACGATCGCCCTTGCTGCTCGCAGGCCTTCTGGCCACCGCGGGCGTCGCCCACTTCGCCGCACCACGACAGTTCGACGCCATCGTCCCGCGCGCCCTGCCGGGAGCACCCAGGACCTGGACGTACGTGAGCGGCGCCGCCGAACTCGCCCTGGCGGCCGGGGTGGCACTCCCCCGGACGCGCCGGGTCGCCGCGCTCGCCACCGCCGCGTTCTTCGTCGGGGTCTTCCCCGCCAACGTCAAGATGGCCGCGGACTGGCGCGGGCGCCCCGCGCCGCTCCGGGCCGCGGCTCTCGCACGGCTTCCGCTCCAGGTGCCCCTCGTGCTGTGGGCGCGCGGAGTCGCCCGGTCCGGAAAGGGACAGTCATGACATCTCAGGTGAACGTGGGCGACCAGGTCGAGGACTTCACGCTGCCGGACGAGACCGGCGCCATGCGGAGCCTGTCCGAACTGCTGACCGAGGGACCGGTGGTGCTCTTCTTCTATCCCGCTGCCCTCACCGCCGGCTGCACCGCCGAGGCCTGCCACTTCCGCGATCTGGCCGCCGAGTTCACGGCCGCCGGCGCGCGGCCGGTCGGGATCAGCGGTGACGCGGTCGACCGGCAGCAGGAGTTCGCCGACCGTCACACGCTCGGCTTCCCCCTGCTGTCCGACGTCGACGGAACCGTGCGGGAGCGGTTCGGGGTGAAGCGGGGCTTCTCGCTCGCCCCCACCAAGCGGGTCACCTTCGTCATAGCGGCCGACCGCACCGTCCTGGAGGTCGTCCGCAGCGAACTGCGCATGAGCGCTCACGCCGACCGCGCTCTGGCCGCGCTGCGCGAGCACAAGGGCTGAAAGGCCCGGGGCGCGGTCGCGCCCGGCCCCGAACGGAGTGTTTGGCGGGGGGCCCCGGCCGCCTGGTGTGGGGGGGGGCGCGTTGTGGTGGGTGTCTCTGGGTGTGGGGGGGGGGGCGCCAA
>NZ_JBHYXD010000044.1:65745-68752 GCF_042751995.1 Streptomyces sp. NPDC059371
CCCAGCCCGTCCCCCCCCGCCCGCGGGGGTTTTGCGCCCCGGGGGCGTGGAGACCCCCCCCCCCCCCCGGCCGCCTGCCGGCCCCCCCCTACTTCGCGTTTGTTGGGGGGCCCCTTTTCACTGTGCCCCATTCTCGGCACGGGCCGTGTCCGCCAACAGGGAGTGCGACCCTGTGAGGTGGAGGACACCGGACACACCCCGTGCGCGCCGCGCGCCTCCCGTGTGCGCCCCCTCTCCCGCGAACACCCGCCCCCGGCCGATGCCCGCCACCGCTCGCGAGACGGCCTGTCGGGTGCCCGGTCGAGCGGTCATGCTGGAGCCGACGAGCCGGACACACGCATCACGGAGGCCCCATGACGGACCAGGTCACATCCCTCGAAGTGAAGCCGGCGGCGGGACACATCGGCGCCGAGATCACGGGAGTCGACCTGGCGGAGCCGCCGACGGACGAGGTCGTGGCCGCGATCAGGGCGGCCCTCCTGCGCTGGAAGGTGCTGTTCTTCCGCGGCCAGCGGCTCGATCACGCCGCGCATGTCGCCTTCGCCCGCCGGTTCGGGACGCCGGTCCGCCTCCGGTCCCGGGGCAGCGTGTCCCCCGGGGATTTCCCCGAGGTCGAGACGACGGCCGACCGTCTCGAACTGGGCGGGCGCTACGGGATGGACCACGAGGAGTGGCTGCGCAGACGCCGTCACTCGCTGCTGCGCGGGTGGCACTGCGACCACGGCGCCCGGGTCGATCCCCCGGCCGCCACGATTCTGCGCGCCGAGACGGTACCGCCGTACGGCGGCGACACGACCTGGTCGAACCTGGCCGCCGCCTACGCGGGCCTGTCGGCTCCCGTGCGCTCGTTCGTCGACACCCTGCGCGCCGAGCACCGGCTCGGGGTGGGCTACCAGAGCCGGCCCGGCGACGACGCGTACGCCCGTCATCTGCTGGACCGTCAGATCGCCACCGTGCACCCACTGGTGCGGGTGCACCCGGAGACGGGTGAGCGGGTGCTGTTCGTCAACGGCTACTACGTCGAGCAGATCCTTCGGGTGTCCCGGCCCGAGAGCCGGGCGCTGCTCGACATGCTGCTGGAGCAGGCGGTCCGGCCCGAGTACACGGTCCGCTTCCGGTGGGAGCCGGGCAGCGTGGCCTTCTGGGACAACCGGGCCACCATCCATCTGGCACCGAGCGACACCGACCACCTCGACCACCCGCGGGTCATGCACCGGGTGATGCTGGCCGGTGATGTCCCGCGAGGGGTGGACGGTGCGCCGTCGACGCCGATCGTGGGCAGCGAACCCGGCCGCTGGTGACCCCGGGCCGGGACGGGGGTGGAGCGCGAACGAACCGCCGCCGTCAGAAGACGCCCTGCCCGGGGACCAGGATCCCTCGCGGGTCGTACGTGTGCCGGGCGGAGGCCAGTCGTCGGTAGGCGGGGCCGAAGTGCTCGCGCCAGTCGGCCGCGTCGAAGGGGACCGAGCCGACCGGGTAGTGCGTGCCGCCCGCCGCGTGGACGGTCTCGTAGGCGGTCCGGTTGGCCGCGAGCAGACGGTCGACGGTCGCGGTGTCCTCGGGCGGGGTCGTGCGCAGGACGGCCAGAAGGTAGGACACCGGGTCGTCGGCGGTGCGCAGCAGCGGGGTGTGCAGGTTCTCGCGCAGCACCGGGTACAGCAGGACGACGCCGGGCCCGAGATCGGCCGGGGTGAGGTCCGCCAGCAGGGATTCGGTCAGCGTCGCCGCGGACCGGCCCGGCAGCAGCAGGTTCAGCCACGGGTGGGCGAAGGCCCACAGTCCCGCTTCCTTGAGGGCGGCGACCGAGGCCGCGAGCCGGTCGAGGAAGTCGTAGTAGCCGAGGTCGCTCGCCTGCACGCCCGCCGGGTCGTGCCGCAGTCCGCGCAGCAGCACGGCGTCGTCCGGGGCGGGGCCGACGGGCGGACCGTAGGCGACGGCTTCGAGGAGATAGCCGCTGAAGGCGCCGCCGGCGTCGGCGGTCACCTGGCCCTCGACGTAGTCGAATCGGCCCTCCTCGACGAGCCGCCGCTGGTCGTCGAGGAACGTGCGCAGGTCGTCGTACGGCAGGAGGTAGTGGCGTACGGTCTCGGGCGCGGGGACCAGGCGCAGGGTGGCGCCGACGATGATCGCGCACTGGCCGAGCCCGGCGAGCACGGCGTGGAACAGGTCGCCGTGGCGGGTCGGGGAGCAGCGGACGAGTTCGCCCGCGCCGGTGACGACCTGGAGTTCCGTCACGTTGTCGACCTGGGCGCCCTGCTGGTGGGTCTGGCCTCCGATGCCGCCGACCGACAGGGTTCCTCCGACGGAGAGTTCGAGATAGTCGGTGAAGGTGGGCGGGGTGAGTCCGTGGGCCAGGGTGGCCTTGGCGACCTGGCTCCACCGGGCTCCCGCGCCGACGGTGACCGTCCTGCTGCGCGGTCCGACCGGGCCGATGGACGCGAGGGGTGTGGTCTCGATGATCAGGCCGCCGTCGACCTGGGCCTGTCCCTGGGTGGCGTGGCCCTGGCCGCGCGGTGCGACGGAGATGCCGTGCTTGCCGCAGAAGCGGACCATGGCGACGATGTCCCGCACCGAGCCGGGTCGCAGGACCGCGGCGGGACGCCGGTGGACGATGTGGCCGTAGTCGTCGGCGTCCTCCGTGAGCGAGGCGTCGTCGGTGTGCACGCTGCCGTCCAGCGACGGGAGGCCCGCGAGCGGCCGGCGACCGGTGTCGGTCGTGGTGGCCGCCCAGCTCCGGGTGAAGGGATCGAAACCGACGACCGCGGCGCCGGTGGCGGCGAGGCCCTTGATTGCGGTACGTCGCGAGGGTGTCCGGGGCATGCGCTCCTCCTGGGGCGGCCGCTTCAATTGATCAACTGGGCCAGAGTGTAAGGGACTTGAGGGACATCCGGGCCGGTTGATACAAACGTGGACCACCGTTCGCCCACGTCCGGGGAAACGGGCGCGGCGGGGGGGGGGGGGGGCGCGGCGCGGGGCGCCCCCCGGCCGCCGCCCCGCCGCGCGCGCG
>NZ_JBHYXD010000045.1:0-23144 GCF_042751995.1 Streptomyces sp. NPDC059371
CCGGGCGGGCTGCCCCCGCGGGGGGCTCACCCCCCGACCGGTCTTTTGTTGAAAGTTGACAAACACTCTGTCCGCCCCGGGTGGCCCGGAGTTCGTTGTACGGAGTGCGGACACGTTCACAGCATGCTGACAACGTAGTCACATACATGCTGATCAAGTGCCCTGCCGGGGAAACACCGTTCCCCCGGCAGGGCGCTGCGGTATGGTCTGCCGACCCTTGGTACGGCGGATCCAGGAGTGTGTGCGTGTTCAACCGGAACCGATACCTGCGACAGCTCGCGGCGATCACGTCCATATCCCTGGTGGCCGCGTGCGGCGCCATCTCCAAGGGATCACCGGCCGAAGAGGGGCCGATCGTCGTGGGTACCACCAGCGCCCCCAGCACCCTGGACCCGGCGGCCTCCTGGGACGGATCGTGGGAGCTGTTCCGCAACGTCTTCCAGACGCTGCTGAGCTATCCGACCGGCTCGGCGTCCCCGCGGCCGGACGCCGCCCGGAAGTGCGGGTTCACGGATGGAACCAACACCGTCTACCGCTGCGAACTGCGCCCGGACATGAAGTTCTCCGACGGCGACCCGCTCGACGCGTCCGCCGTCAAGTACTCCGTCGACCGCATCAGGAAGATCGGTGTACGCGGCGGCCCCGCCGGTCTGCTCGGGAGTCTCGACCGGGTGCAGGCACTGGGCGAGCGTGACGTCGTCTTCCACCTCAACAAGCCGGACGCCACCTTCCCGTTGGTGCTGGCCACACCGGCGATGTCGATCGTCGACCCCGGCGACTACCCCGCCGACGCCCTGCGGAAGGACGGCAAGGTCTTCGGCTCCGGGCCCTACGCGCTGCGCTCCTACACGGAGGGCAAGCAGGCCGAACTCGTGAGGAACGACCACTACGAGGGCTTCGCCAAGCGCAAGAACGACGCGGTGACGATCCGCTACTTCCAGGACTCGGCCCAGTTGGTCGGGGCGCTGAAGGCCAAGAAGATCGATGTCACCTACCGCGGCCTCGCCGCCTCGGACGTCGTCGCCCTCCAGGGGCAGGGCGACCGGAAGGACATCCAGCTCGTCGACGGAGCGGGCACCGAGATCAGCTATCTGGTCTTCAACCCCGAGGACCCGTGGGCCGGGAAACTCGCCGTCCGCCGCGCGATCGCCCAGATCGTCGACCGCTCGGCCATCATCCACAAGGTCTACCAGGACACCGTCGACCCGCTCTACTCGATGGTCCCCGCGGGACTGGCCGGGCACACCACCGGCTACTTCGACGAGTACGGCAGCCCCAGCCCGGCCAAGGCCCGCAAGATCCTGCACGACGCGCGCATCGACCGACGCGTCCCGCTCACCCTCTGGTACACCACCGACCGCTACGGATCCGAGACCGCCCCGGAGTTCGGCGAGCTCAAGCGCCAGCTCGACGGCTCCGGCCTGTTCAGCGTCACGCTCAGGAGCCGTCCCTGGAAGACGTACGAAGAGGGCTACCGCAACGGCGAGTACCCGGTGTTCGGCCGCGGCTGGTTCCCCGACTTCCCCGACGCCGAGAACTTCATCGCGCCGTTCGTGGGGGAGCGGAACGCCCTCGGGACGCCCTATCCGACCCCGCGGATCACCGACGTCCTGCTGCCCGAGTCGCGTGGCGTGCGCGATCGCGGGGCGGTGGCCAGGCAGTTCGAGGAGGCCCAGAAGATCCTCCTCGACGACGCCCGGCTGCTGCCCCTGTGGCAGGGCAGGCAGTATGTGGCCGCGAACGAGGAGATCTCGGGCGGAGAACGGGCCCTGGACCCCTCGACGATCATGATGATGTGGGAGCTGGACCGCAAGACGAGCTGGTAGCGGGCCCGCCTGACCGGGTGGCAGAGGGGTCACACCGTACCCGTCATCGGGCCCCGACGCGGGCCGGGAACCGATTGTCAGTGGGCGACGGTAGGTTCTTGGTCCGGAAGTCACCGCACATCGAAGGAAGTTGACGTGACCGATATCGCCATGTTGCCCGAGTCCTGGCGCGGCGTCCTGGGCGACGAGCTTCAGCAGCCCTACTTCAAGGAACTCACCGAGTTCGTCGAGGAGGAGCGCGCGAAGGGTCCCGTCTACCCGCCCCGCGAGGAGGTCTTCGCCGCACTCGACGCCACCCCGTACGAGCGCGTGAAGGTCCTGATCCTCGGCCAGGACCCGTACCACGGCGAGGGCCAGGGGCACGGCCTGTGCTTCTCGGTCCGTCCCGGAGTCAAGACCCCGCCGTCGCTGCGGAACATCTACAAGGAGATGAAGGAGGAGCTGGGCACCCCGATCCCGGACAACGGCTATCTGATGCCGTGGGCCGAGCAGGGTGTGCTGCTGCTCAACGCGGTGCTCACCGTCCGCTCCGGCGAGGCGAACTCGCACAAGGGCAAGGGCTGGGAGAAGTTCACCGACGCGGTCATCCGCGCGGTGGCCGACCGCCCCGACCCGGCCGTCTTCGTGCTGTGGGGCAACTACGCGCAGAAGAAGCTCCCGCTGATCGACGAGGAGCGGCACGTGGTGGTGAAGGGGGCGCACCCGTCACCGCTGTCCGCGAAGAAGTTCTTCGGCTCGCACCCGTTCACGCAGATCAACGAAGCCGTGGCCGCCCAGGGTCATGAGCCGATCGACTGGAGCGTCCCCGACCTCGGCTGACGGCCGGACCGCTGGCCAGGCCCGTCACCGGCCTGGCCCAGCGGCCCACGGGGGCGCCTGAGCGCGATTGCCACCGGCTCCGGTTAGCTTCGTGAGGGACAGTGACGAGCCTGGAGGACGCGGTGGCGGAGCAACAGGAGCAGGCGGCGCCGGACGCCATGACGACCCGGATCGGACAGGCCGTCATGCTGCACCACGCCGGGGACCGCGAGGAGGCCCGGGGCCGCTTCCTGGATCTGTGGGGAGAGATCGGGGACAGCGGCGACGCGCTGCACCGCTGCACCCTGGCCCACTACATGGCCGACACCCAGGACGACCCCGCCGACGAACTCGCCTGGGACCTGCGGGCTCTCGCGGCGGCCGAGGAACTGAGCGACGGCCGCGTCGCCGAGCCCCACCAGTCGCTCGCCGTCCGCGCGTTCTACCCCTCGCTGCACCTGAACCTCGCCGCCGACTACGCGAAGCTCGGCCGCTCGGAGGCCGCCCGTACCCATCTCCGCCGGGCGCGCGGCGCGGCGGGCGCCCTCGCGGACGACCGGTACGGCGACGGCGTCCGCGCGGCGATCGGCCGCCTGGAGCTCAGGCTTAGGGACACCGGCGCCGCTGCGGAGGCCGTTGGATCCGACCGCTTCGAGGGACCCGGGGGCGAGACCCTGGGCCCGCCGAGGCAGCCCCCCTGACGTCCGCGCCCATGCCGCGGGCGCTGTCAGTTTCCGTACGTCGTCGAGCAGAGGACCGACTCCGGGCTGTCCACGTTCCAGCCCCCGTACTTCCGGCCGAGCGCGCACACGTCCGGATGCTTCGGCACGGCCGCGGCGCCGGGCGGGACGGCCGCACGGTGCCCCGGGTGACGTGGCTCGGGACGCGGGACCGGATGGGCGTGCCGCGGTGGGGCCGGGGGCACCACGGCCCGGGGCGGGGGAGCCACCCGGTGCCGGTCCGCAGTGTCGGGTGAGGGCTCCGGCGAGGGGCCGACGCGCTCCAGCGCCTCCCGCGCCGGCGCCTGCGCGATCCGGGGTCTGTCCTTGCCGTCCGCACGGGGCGCGGTGTGCCCCGCGGGCGCGGCGGGAGACGCGGAGGCGGACGGCCGCTGGACGGTCACACAGCCGGAGAGGGCGGTGACTGCCACGGCGACCAGGAGCGTTGCGGTTGTCGTCGTTCGATGCACCCGGACAACTCTGCTGGTTCCAGCGGGTTTCCAGGGAGCGGAGAGGCACGGGATGCCCCACACGGGTGATCCTTCCGCTCCTCCGGTGGGCACGGGTATCGGCGAGCTGACAGGCTGCCGGGGCGTACCTCGCTCGCAAACCGGCACCACCCGCCGACCGCCGCCCCCGGGGACCGGCCACCCAGGGACGGCGCGGCCGTATGCTTCCGACGGAACCCGCGTCGGCGAGTGAAGGAGACCCCTGTGAAGGTCGGCTGCATCGGACTCGGCGACATCGCGCAGAAGGCGTATCTGCCGGTGCTCGGCGTGCAGCCGGGGATCGAACTGCATCTGCAGACGCGGACGCCCGCCACGCTCGACCGGGTCGCCGACAGCCTTCACCTGCCGCCGGGCCGGCGGCACGGAGACCTGGAGGCCCTGCTGGCCCAGGACCTCGACGCGGCGTTCGTGCACGCGCCCACGGCGGCCCACCCGGAGATCGTCACCCGGCTTCTGGAGGCGGGCGTACCGACGTACGTCGACAAGCCGCTCGCGTACGAGCTGGGCGAGTCGGAGCGGCTGGTGCGGCTCGCGGAGGAGCGGAACGTCAGCCTCGCGGTCGGTTTCAACCGGCGTCACGCACCCGCGTACGCGCAGTGCGTCGAACACCCCCGCGAGCTGATCCTGATGCAGAAGAACCGCACGGGGCTGCCCGAGGAGCCGCGCACCATGGTTCTCGACGACTTCATCCACGTCGTCGACACCCTGCGCTTCCTGGTGCCGGGTCCGGTCGACGACGTGACGGTGCGGGCCCGGGTCGAGGACGGGCTCCTGCATCATGTCGTCCTCCAGCTCGCCGGGGACGGATTCACTGCACTCGGGGTGATGAACCGGCTGAGCGGTTCGAGCGAGGAGATCCTCGAGGTCTCGGGCCAGGACACCAAGCGGCAGGTGGTCAATCTCGCCGAGGTGATCGACCACAAGGGCCAGCCGACCGTGCGCCGGCGCGGCGACTGGGTCCCGGTGGCCCGGCAGCGCGGCATCGAACAGGCCGTCCTCGCGTTCCTCGACGCCGTGCGCACGGGAAAGGTGCTCAGCGCCCGGGACGCGCTGGCGACTCACGAGTTGTGCGAGCGGGTGGTACAAGCGCTTCAGGAGCGGTCCGCCGCAGCCTGAACGTGCGCGCGCCCTCCGTCACGCAGAGCGCGGCCAACACCAGCAGCGCGCCGTGCACCGGCCAGTCGCCGAACCGGACGTACGGGGTGACGCCCCGGGCCAGCGGCACGTCGTACATCATCGCGGCGCTCGTGTCCGTGCCGAGCCAGGAGCCGATGCGTCCGCCGTCCGGGCCGTAGACGGCGGAGACTCCCGTGAGCGTCGCGTGCACCATGGGCCGGCCGGTCTCCGCGGCACGCAGCGCGGCGAGCGAGGCATGCTGCTCGGGGGCCCAGCTCCGCTGGAACGACGACGTCGAGGACTGGGCCACCAGCACCTCGGCGCCGTCCTTGACGAGGTGGCGGCTCATGTCGGGGAACGCCGTCTCGAAGCAGATCATGGGGCCGACGCGCAGCCCGTGCCCGACGTTCATCACCACCTGTTCGGTGCCCCGCATACGGTCCTCGCCCGCGGCCTTGCCGACGGAGGTGGCCCAGCCGAGCAGGGAGCGCGCGGGCACGTACTCGCCGAACGGCACCAGCCGCATCTTGTCGTAGCGGTCGCCGGTCGCGCCGTGCGGTCCCACCAGGACCGAGCTCTTGTAGATGCCCGGCCGGTCCGAGCGGCGCGCGTCGACGTTCACCAGGATGTCGGCGCCGACCTCGCGGGACAACGCCGCGACGCGCAGCGCCAGATCGGGCCGGTCGGCCAGGTCGAAGCCGACGCTGCTCTCGCCCCAGACGACCAGGTCGGCACCCTGACCCACGAGTTGGCGGGTCAGCGCCTCCTCGCGCGCGAAGCGCCTGTCACCGCTCGTGCTCCCGTCCACGACACCGGGCTGCACGACCGCGATCCGCACACTGCCGTCGACGTCCGGGCGCGGCGACCACACCCAGGCCGCCGAGGTCGCGGCGGCCGTCGCGACCAGTCCGGCCACCGCGGGCATACGGGACTCGCGCACCGAGACCAGCACGGCGACCGCGATGTTGACCGCGACGACCAGGAAGCTGAGCAGCCACACTCCGCCGACCGAGGCCAGCCGCAGCGCCGGCTCCACCTGCCACTGACTCGACCCGAGCAGACCCCAGGGACCGCCCAGGCCCTGCCAGGACCGGGCGAGTTCGACCATCAGCCACCCCGATGGCAGGACGAGCAGGGCCGCACCGACCCGGCCCGGTGACGGCAGCCCGGCCAGGAACCGCCGGACGAGCCAGCCCCACGGCGCCCACAGGGCGCCGAGCAGCGCCGCTATGACCACCGTGAAGACGTGCAGGCTCGGCAGCAGCCAGTGGTGCACGGCGAGCATGAACCCGAACCCGCCGAACCAGCCGTCGTACGCGGCACGCCTGCCCGTGGGGGCCGAGCGCGCCAGGAGGATCCAGGGCACCAGGGCCACGTACGCGAACCACCACCACGACAGGGCGGGGAACGCGAGCATCGGCAGCGCGCCCGTCAGCGTGGCGACGACATCGCGCCGCCAGGGGGAGACCAGCCATGGGCCGAACGCTCGGTCGGGCCTGTTCATCCTTCGCCTCCCTGCCCCGGGGTGTCTCCAGTGTGCGCGTCGGCGGCGATCTACGACAGGGGGCGTGGTGATCAGAAGGGGGCGCGCCCGCGGGTGGGCGCTCCCGGGCCGCCGGGGGCCGTGTGGACCCCGGGGCGCGAGGGCTGGGCGGAAGGGCGGAGGGGGGCGGCAGGCCCCGGGCGTTGGTGGCTCAGGTCCTGGCGGGCGTCTGGAGGGGCTGCGGCGTGCGGCGCCATTTCTCCTGGACGGTCACCTGGCGCAGTCGCCAGCCGTCGCCGGTGCGCAGCAGGCTGAAGGCGTACCGGCCGCCGCACACGAGGTCGGGCGCGGTCGAGTCGCCCTCCTGCCCCGCGAACCGCATCGGATTGATGTAGTCGGCCCGCACCTCGGCCGTGTCGCCGGTGTCCTGATCCAGGACGCCGAACCGCACCCGCCGGTTGACGATCAGATGCTGGCGCATCGCGAACAGGTCGAGGCTCCGCGCGAGCCACTCGGCGACCTCGGCGGCGTCGCCCTCGATGCCCCCGGCCGAGCGGTAGTCGGCGCGGCCCTTCGGTGCGAACAGCCCCCGGTATCCCTCCCAGTCGCCGTCGTCCACGGCCACCGCGTACGCGGTGACGATCTCGTCCACGGAGAACCGGTCCAGCACGGTCGCGAGCTCCACACGCTGCGTCATCGGCTCAGTGTTGGCCACTCCGCCTGCCACGCCAAGGGGCCGGGCGGGGATATTCGATATTCGGCGTCCGTAAGAGGCGGAGACTCCGTGCCGAGGTCCGTGTGGGTCTGCGATCGTGGGTGATCCATGATCGACCCGCGTGTTCCCGACCGAGGGGATCACGGTGGGGTCGTCGCGTCCAGGAGGCTCGTATGGCACGTCCGGTCACGATCGTCACGGGTGGCAGCCGGGGGATCGGCGCCGCGACCTGTACACGGCTCGCCGCGGACGGGCATGACGTGGCCGTCGGGTACGTGAGTGACGGTGCGGCCGCCGAGCGCACCGCGGCCGCCGTCCGTGAAGCCGGGGTGAGCTGTGTCACCGTACGCGTGGACACCTCCGACGAGGCCGCCGTCGAGCGGCTCTTCGACACGGCCGCGGACCGGCTGGGGCCGGTGACGGGGCTGGTGAACAACGCCGGGGTGACCGGACCGCTCGGGCGGCTCGCGGACGCCGATGCCGCGGATCTGCGTCGCGTGGTCGAGGTCAACCTGCTCGGCACGCTGCTCTGCTCGCGCCGTGCCGCCCGGTCCATGGCCGCTCGGGGCAGGGGTGCCATTGTGAACGTGTCCTCGGCGGCCGCCACACTCGGCAGTCCCGGCGAGTTCGTGCACTACGCGGCGAGCAAGGCGGGTGTGGACGCGCTGACCATGGGGCTCGCCAAGGAGCTCGGTCCCGACGGCATCCGCGTCAACGCGGTCGCGCCCGGCATGATCGACACCGAGATGCACGCGACCACGGGCGACCCGGGCCGTGCCGAACGGGCCGCCTCGTCGATTCCACTGGGTCGCGTCGGCGCCGCGGAGGAGATCGCGGCGGCCATCGCGTGGCTGCTGTCGCCCGAGGCGTCGTACACGACGGGGGCGGTGCTTCGGGTGTCGGGCGGGCGGTGAGTCCGTGTGCGGCGGGGCGTGACGGCGCTACGCCGCTTCGATGATCTCGCCGCGAATCGCCTCGGCCCACTTCACGATCAACAGCTCGTACTCCGCCCGCTCCTGTGCGGACAGGGAGCCGCCCGTCCGCGTCCACAGGGCGCGGATCTGTTCGTTCAACGCGGCGGCAGACCGCACGGAACCAGGCGGAGTGACTTCGGGGGACATGCGGACCAGCCTAGGCGCAAGGACTGACACTGCGCTACCGGGCGGCTACTCAAGTCGTATGTGCTGCGTCACGGTGCTCGCGAGCAAGGCCCCTCCGGTGGCCGAACTCCGCTTCCAGTGGCCGGAGTTGGTGGTCCTGTGGTGGTCGGAACGGCGACGGTGCCCGAGAGGTCAGCCGTTGGGCACGCCCGTCTCCGCCCGTTCCGCCCAGACGCGCGCCGCGAGCGCCTCCGCCTCTTCCTGAGGGATACCCGCCCGCACGAGGATGACCCCGCGGCTGCCATCCGGGAACTTCACACTGCGCGCTTCGGTACCCAACCTGCCCGGCGCGGGATCATTCGGCATGCTCCACCTCCAGTCGGAGAGACCACGCTAAGGCGCCGCGACCCGGTCCGCAGAACGGTTCGGCCAGACGGCCCACAGCGCCCACCTGCGAGAACGTCACCCGTCGGGGTGGTCGTCGCCGTGCAACGCGGCCGGGTGCGGTAATTTCGCCGCCTGTGCGTCGCCTGGCGCGAAGGGCCGGAACCCTTGGGCCGGCGCAGGATGCAGCTCTGGCCGTTGGCGTGAGTCCCGTGGACAGCCCGGGAAACGAAGGGCTCAGCCGGAGGATTCGGCCGCGTGCGGGCTGAGGACGTCGGTGCCGACCAGGCCGATGATGACGAGTCCGAGGGCGATCCGGTACCAGACGAACGGCATGAAGCTCTTGTGGGAGATGAACTTCATGAACCACGCGATGACGGCGTATCCGACCGCGAAGGCGATGACCGTCGCGAAGACGGTCGGTCCCCAGGAGACATGACCCTCCGCGGCCGCGTCCTTGAGTTCGAAGGTGCCGGAGGCGAGGACGGCCGGCATGGCGAGGAGGAAGGAGTAGCGGGCCGCCGCGGCGCGGCTGTAGCCCATGAACAGGCCGCCGCTGATGGTGGCGCCGGACCGGGAGACGCCGGGGACCAGCGCCATCGCCTGGCAGACGCCGAACAGCAGGCCGTCCTTGGTGTTCAGGTCCTCGAGCACCTTGCGCTGCTTCGCCGCCCGGTGCCTGCCGCCCGTCTCGTCGCGGGCCGCGAGCCGGTCGGCGATGCCTATGACGATGCCCATCACGATCAGCATGGTCGCGGTGACCCGCAGATCGCGGAACGGTCCCTCGATCTGGTCCTTGAGCGTGATCCCGAGCACTCCGATCGGGATCGAGCCGACGATCACCAGCCAGCCCATCTGGGCGTCATGGTCGCGGCGCATCGCCTTGTTCGTGAGCGAGCGGAACCACGCCGACAGGATCCTTCCCACGTCCTTGCGGAAGTAGATCAGCACCGCGGCCTCCGTGCCGAGCTGCGTGATCGCGGTGAACGCCGCGCCGGGATCGTCCCAGCCCGCGAAGGCCGCGGTCAGCCGCAGATGCGCACTGGAGGAGACGGGAAGGAATTCGGTCAGCCCCTGGACGAGCCCGAGGACGAGGGATTGAAACCAAGACATGAAGTTACGTGGTCCAAGTGCTGATCGTGGAACGGGAGATGGGCACGCCTGACCGCGGGGTGCGGCGATCACGGACGCTCAGGGAAGCCTAACCGCCGCCGCCGGCAGCCCGTCCACGGGGGTTTCGGTGACGGTCCGCCCACTCTGCGCAGCGGTTCGGCCGACCGTTTCTCGTCACCGTTCTCCCGTCACCCCTCGCCCGCGTACCGCCGCATGATCCAAACGACTGGCCTGGACCGTCACCGCTCCCGTCACCGGTCCCGTCACCGGTCCCGTCACCGGTCCCGTCACCGTCCAGCCCGGGGCCTGCGGGTGGGGCGTGACGGAGTCGTGTTCGACCTGCTCGCCGCACTCCCGGCAGACGACCCGGGGGACCAGTTCGTGGCCGCAGGTGTGCTCCAGCACCATGGGCCGGAAGCCGTCCTCCTGGAGGTGCCGGTCGCCCCAGGACATCAGCATCAACAGGACGGGGCTCAGTTCGAGGCCCGCGCGCGTGGGCCGGTACTCGTAGCGCTTGGGGCGGTCGCTGTACTCCGCCTTCTCCAGCAGCCCGGCGTCGACGAGGCGCTTCAGCCTGGCCGTCAGCACGTCGCGAGGGGCGCCGATGTTGCGCGCGAGCTGGTCGAAGCGCGTCGCGCCGAGCGACACCTCGCGCAGGACCAGCAGGGAGTACTTCTCGCCGACGAGAGCGAGCGTCGCGGCGATCGAACAGGGGCGGGGGTCCTTCATGCCGCCAGTCTACGAAGGTGGGTTGGATATTCCAACTCACCAGGTTACTCTTGGGTCACTTAGTGGGTTTGGAAATCCAACCCACGTGATTCGGTGGCCGGCCCCGCCCGGTCGCCGGATTCCCCGACCTCAGAGACCGACCTGAGAGGCATCCCATGCGTGACGCCGTGATCGTCGAAGCCGTACGCACCCCCGTGGGCAAGGGCAAGCCGAACGGTTCGCTCGCCCATGTCCACCCCGTGGAACTCCTCGCCCACACCCTCCGCACGCTCGTCGAACGCTCCGGGATCGACCCGGCGCTGATCGACGACGTCATCGGCGGCACCGTCGACCAGGTCGGCGAGCAGGCCATGAACACCACCCGGTACGCCGTGCTCTCCGCGGGATTCCCCGACACCGTCCCGGCGACCACCGTCGACCGCCAGTGCGGCTCGTCGCAGCAGGCGGTGCACTTCGCCGCGCAGGGCGTCATGTCGGGGGCGTACGACATCGTCGTGGCCTGCGGCGTGGAGTCGATGAGCCGTGTGCCGATGTGGTCCAACGTGCCGGCGGGCGCGGACCCGTTCGGCCCCGGCGTCGCGGAGCGCTACCCCGAGGGTCTGGTGCCGCAGGGCATCAGCGCCGAACTCATCGCCGCCAAGTGGGGCATCACCCGCGAGCGGATGGACGACTTCGCGATCGGCTCGCACCGGAAGGCGGCACAGGCCTGGGACGGCGGTCTGTTCGACGCCGAGGTCGCGCCCCTGGAAGGTCTCGCCCGGGACGAGAGCGTCCGCCCCGGCAGCACCCCCGAGGTGCTCGCCGGACTGAAGCCCGCGTACTACGACCCCGGCTTCGCCGACCGCTTTCCGCAGATCGACTGGTCCGTCACGGCCGGGAACGCGAGCCCGGTCAACGACGGCGCCTCCGCCGTGCTCATCATGTCGAGCGAGACCGCCGCCCGCCTCGGCCTGCGGCCCGTCGCCCGTCTCCACAGCTTCGCCGTCACCGGCTCCGACCCGCTGCTGATGCTCACCGGTGTCATCCCGGCCACCGAGAAGGTGCTGCGCAAGGCCGGTCTCGACCTCGGTGACATCGACCTCTTCGAGGTGAACGAGGCCTTCGCCTCCGTCGTTCTCGCCTGGCAGCAGGAGACGGGCGCCGACCTGTCCAAGGTCAACGTGCACGGCGGAGCCATCGCGATCGGACACCCGCTCGGCGCGAGCGGCACCCGCCTCACCACGACCCTCGTCCACGCCATGCGCGCCCGGGGCGCCCGCTACGCGCTGCAGACGATGTGCGAGGCGGGCGGACTGGCGAACGCGATGATCCTGGAAGCGGTGCGTCCGTAGCGGGCGCGGCCGTAGCGGGCGCAGCCGTGGCGTGCGCGGTGGCGCGCGGCCCTAGTGGCGCGCGGTCGTTCCCTCGGACCGGTGTCGCGCGGGTCTCAGTGGCCGCGCAGGTGGTGGCGCTTGCGCCAGGCCACCACCGTCCCGGCCAGGGCGGGGACCGTGATCAGGGCCATCGCGATCAGGAACGCGGGGGAGGTCGGCGACGACGCACGGGCCCCGGCGACGGCGTACGCGGCGGTGTTCGGGATCGAGCCGAGCGCCGTCGCGACCAGGAAGGGCAGCCAGCCCATGCGGGACACGGCCGCGCAGTAGTTCGCCGCCCAGAACGGCACACCGGGGAACAGCCGGGCCACCATCATCGAGCGGAAGCCGTGCCGGCTGAGCTGGCCGTCCGCGGCCTTCAGCCAGCGGGCCCGCAGCAGCGGCCGCAGCGCGTCCTGCCCGAGGATCCGGCCCAGTCCGAACGCGGCACCCGCGCCGAGCACCGTGCCCACCAGCGCGGTGCCCAGGCCGAGTTGGGAGCCGAACACGGCACCGGCCGCCAGATTGAGCAGCGGCCGGGGCACGAAGGCGACCGTGCACAGCCCGTACGCCGCGGTGAACGCGACGGCCGCCGCGGCGCCGCCGAGCTGAGGCGGCCAGCCGTCGGCGAGCAGCCGCTGCGGGTCGAAGAGCAGCACGCTCGAAGCGGCCGACGCGAGCAGCACGACCAGCAGGGAGAGCCGCGCCCAGGGTGAGAGCAGCGCTCTCACCAGGCGTGCGGCCGGATCGGTGCGCAGGGCGGTCGGGACCGCGGGTGCGGCGACGGCGATCTCCGGGCCCACGACCAGGTCGGTGGCGACGGTGAGCTCCGTGGCGGCGGCCTGGGGAGTGGCCGTGGCGGTGCCCCCAGAGCGGGTGGTGGCATCGAGCATTCCGGTGACACTAGCCGACGCATGTGTGTGATCGCCGTATGGTTCGTCTCATGGGCGTCACAGCTTCCGGAACGTCGGGTGCGCGGTTCGAGGTGCCGGACAGCGTGCTGGCGGACATCCTCCTGGAGCGGCTCACCACCGTTTATCCGGCGGCGGCCGACCCTGACCGGGCCGCGTCCATGCGCGCGTACATGAAGGACATCGCTCCCTTCCTCGGCCTGACGACACCCGAGCGCCGCACCCTTTCCCGCACCGTCCTCCTGGACACCGCCCGGCCCGACGAGAAGGACTGCGCCGCGCTCGCCCTGCGCTGCTGGCGGCTGCCGGAGCGCGAGTACCAGTACTTCGCAGTCGACTATCTGCGCCGCCATGTCACGCGCCTGTCGTCGGGCTTCCTGCCGGTGGCCCGGCATCTCGTGTCCACCGTCTCCTGGTGGGACACCGTCGACGCGCTCGCCGCGCACGTGGTGGGAGGTCTGGTGGCCGCCGACCCGCGCCTGCGCACCGACATGGACGCCTGGATCGAGGACGACGATCTGTGGGTCGCCCGCACGGCGCTGCTCCATCAGCTCCGGTACAAGGAGGCCACCGACACCGGCCGGCTCTTCGCGTACTGCGTCCGGCAGGCCGGCCATCCCGACTTCTTCATCCGCAAGGCCATCGGATGGTGTCTGCGCGAGTACGCCAAGACCGACCCGCGCGCCGTACGGGACTTCGTCGCCGCCGAGCGGGCGGAACTCGCGCCGCTGTCCGTGCGCGAGGCGCTGAAGAACATCGGTCCCTGAGGCCGCTGAGGCCCCTGGCGCCACACCGGTCCGCGGGGCACCGAAAATCATTCGACGCGGGGAGACCCGTCGGAGATGATCTCCTCATGTTCCGGTACGCCTTCCTCCTCGCAGCATCCGCAGTCGCGGATGCGCCGAAGGCTGCCGTCCAGATCGTCACGGCAGCCGTCGACGGCGCCCGAAGCTGACCCTTCCCGGATCGTCCGGCGGACCCCGCAGGGGGAGGGTCGGTCACTCCTGGGGGTCCCCGTCCCGGCCGGTACACGCCGGGGCCATCACTCAGCTCGGCCGACACCGAGAGGCTTCGAGGAACCGCCATGCCCAAGACGGCTTACGTGCGCACCAAACCGCACCTGAACATCGGCACCATGGGTCACGTCGACCACGGCAAGACCACCCTGACCGCCGCCATCACCAAGGTCCTCGCCGAGCGCGGCTCCGGCACCTTCGTCCCGTTCGACCGGATCGACCGGGCGCCGGAGGAGGCCGCGCGCGGCATCACCATCAACATCGCGCACGTCGAGTACGAGACCGACACCCGGCACTACGCGCACGTGGACATGCCGGGCCACGCCGACTACGTCAAGAACATGGTCACCGGCGCGGCCCAGCTCGACGGGGCGATCCTCGTCGTGTCCGCGCTGGACGGGATCATGCCGCAGACCGCCGAACACGTCCTGCTCGCCCGGCAGGTGGGCGTCGACCACATCGTCGTCGCCCTCAACAAGGCCGACGCGGCCGACGAGGAACTCACGGACCTGGTCGAGCTGGAGGTCCGCGAGCTGCTCTCCGCCCAGGGCTACGGGGGCGACTCCGTACCCGTCGTACGGGTGTCCGGCCTCAAGGCCCTCGAGGGGGACCCCCGGTGGACGGCGGCGATCGACGCGCTGCTCGACGCCGTCGACACCTATGTGCCGATGCCCGAGCGCTATCTCGACGCGCCGTTCCTGATGCCGGTCGAGAACGTGCTCACCATCACCGGACGCGGAACGGTCGTCACCGGTGCCGTGGAGCGCGGCACGATCCACGTCGGCGACCGGGTCGAGGTGCTCGGCGCGGGCGTCGACACGGTGGTCACCGGCCTGGAGACCTTCGGCAAGCCGATGGAGGAGGCGCAGGCCGGCGACAACGTGGCGCTGCTGCTGCGCGGGGTGCCCCGCGACGCGGTACGCCGCGGGCACATCGCCGCCGCGCCGGGCAGTGTCGTACCCAGCAGCCGTTTCACGGCGCGGGTGTACGTCCTGTCGACGCGCGAGGGCGGCCGTACGACAGCGGTCTCCACCGGGTACCGGCCGCAGTTCTACATCCGCACCGCGGACGTGGTCGGCGACGTCGACCTCGGCGAGGCGGCCGTCGCCCGGCCCGGCGACACGGTCGTCATGACCGTCGAGCTCGGGCGCGAGGTGCCGCTGGAGCCGGGTCTCGGCTTCGCGATCCGCGAGGGCGGCCGCACGGTCGGCGCCGGGACGGTGACATCGGTCGGCTGACGCCCGGCCGCGGACAGGGACGCGGGGCCCGCCACACCTTGGCGGGCCCCGTTCCCGGCGCCCGGGTCCGGGGTGCCCTGGCCGGCCCGTTCGCGGTGCCACGGAAAGGCCCTGTTCGCGGTGCCCCGGCCGGCTCCGTTCGCGTCGCCGCGGGTACCGCACAATGGACCCGTGGACGAGCCGATACCCGTGATGCGGGCCGTGGATCACGGGACCGCCAAGCTGATGCCCGACGTGGACCGCGAGCGGGCCTGGCTGCTGACGGTGGACGGCGCACCCCAGTCGTACGTCGATCCGGACGAACCGACACACCTGGAGTTCGAGTACACCCGGCGCCTCGGCCACGTGCTGGACACGGTGGCGGAGCCGGGCCGCGCACTGGACGTGCTGCACCTCGGCGGCGGAGCGCTGACCCTGCCCCGCTACGTCGCGGCCACCCGGCCCGGTTCACGCCAGGACGTGATCGAGGCGGACAAGGGCCTGCTGGCCATGATCGGCGAGTGTCTGCCGCTGCCCGGCGGCTCGGGCATCGAACCGCACCACGCCGACGCCCGCGCCTGGATCGAAGCCGCCGCCCCCGCCTCCGCCGACATCCTGATCGCGGACGTCTTCGGCGGCTCGCGTGTACCGGCGCACCTGACGTCCATCGCGTACGCGAGCGCCGCCGAGCGCGTGCTGCGCCCCGGCGGCTTCTACCTCGCCAACCTCGCGGACGCGGCGCCCTTCGCCTTTCTGCGCTCCCAGCTCGCCACGTTCTCCACGGTGTTCGAGGAGATCGCCCTCATCGCCGAACCCGGCGTGCTGCGCGGCCGGCGCTTCGGCAACGCCGTGCTCGTGGCCTCCCACCAGCCGTTCGACACGACGGCACTGGCCCGTCGTACCGCCGCCGACGCCTTCCCGGCCCGCGTCGAACACGGCCCCGCGCTGCGGGACTTCATCGCGGGCGCCGCTCCGGTGCGCGACGAGGACGCGGTTCCCTCACCCGAGCCGCCCGGCGGGGCCTTCGGCATCGGCTGACGCCGGC
This sequence comes from Streptomyces sp. NPDC059371, assembly GCF_042751995.1. Classification (NCBI taxonomy): domain Bacteria; kingdom Bacillati; phylum Actinomycetota; class Actinomycetes; order Kitasatosporales; family Streptomycetaceae; genus Streptomyces; species Streptomyces sp. NPDC059371. The sequence continues at coordinate 16,034 of NZ_JBHYXD010000045.1, forward strand.
TTCGAGGCGTGCACCGAGGCGGGAGCACCCTGCGCCACCGCCCGGGACCGCCGCGTCAGATTGCGGACGTCCGGAACGCACAGCACCGCCGCCGTGGCCACCACGACGAGCGTCGCGCAGCCCCACAGCGCGGGCGTCCGGCCGAAGGCCTGCTCCGCGGGACCCGCCAGCGCCGTGGCCAGCGGGACCATCGCGATCGAGCCGAACCAGTCGTACGCCGACACCCGCGAGAGCTTGTCCTCGGGGATCTCCTGGTGGAGCGCCGTCATCCACGACACACCGAACACCTCTATCGCCAGACCGCTGACGAACATCACGGCGTACAGCGGTCCGACCGGCAGGGGGACCGCGAGCGCGGCGGCGGGTGCCGCGAGCGGGAAGACGCACAGGGTGCCCGTGAGCAGCAGGCGACGGGGCTTCCAGCGGGTCATGAGCAGCGCGCCGCCCACGGTCCCGGCGCCGAACGCGCCGAGCGCCAGGCCCCAGGGGCCCGCCCCGCCCAGACTGTCCCGGGCGACCAGCGGACCGTAGACCGCGTCCGCCGCTCCGACGACCGCGACCACCACGGAGAACTGCGCGACGATCGTCCACAGCCAGGGGCGGCCGACGAATTCGTGCCAGCCGTCGCGCAGATCGGCGAGGAGGCCGCCGCCCGGCTCACGTGGCGGTATGTGGCTGACGTCGAGGAAGGAACGCAGCGCGCCGGCGGCCGCGAAGGCCACCGCGTCCACGGCGAGCACCCAGCCCGGTCCGATGACGGCCACCAGGGCGCCGCCCAGGGCCGCGCCGCCGACACCCGCGCCCTGCATCGCCATCCGGAACATCGCGAACGCGCGGCTCGCCTGGTCCCCGCGGACGGAGGACATGAGCATGCCCTCGGCGGCCGGGTTGAAGAAGGCCTGCCCGGTGCCGCCGAGCGCGGACAGCAGCATCATCTGCCACAGCCGTGCCTCGCCGGAGATGACGAGTACGGCGAACGCCGCCTGCGACACACAGTTGAGGGCGTTGGCGGCGACCATCACCCGGTGCCGCGGCAGCCGGTCCGCGACGGCTCCGCCGATCAGCAGGAACAGCACCAGCGGCACGGTCCGTGCCGCGGCGACCAGGCCGACGTCGCCTCCGTCGCCGCCCGCGGCGAGCACCGCGAACGCGGCGGCGATCAGCGCGCCCTGGCTGCCCAGGTTGGTGACGACGGCGGCGGCCGTCAGAAGGGTGTAGTTCCGGCCCGCCCAGGAGGGGCGGCGGGAGGGTCGGGCGCGGTCGGCGGCTGAGGTCACCGGGAGACTATCGCCGCCCGGTGCCCGACTTGCCAAACCCATGACCTGCACTCTTGCGGGCTTTCACCCCGTGTGACGGTATCCGCGGCGCCCGCTCGTGGCTCAGGACCCGGTCGGGTCGCCGTGCAGCCGTACGGTGCTGAGGATCTTCTTCACGGTCGCGTCCGGGATCTCCTCCGAGACGCCCTTGGCGCCGTAGAGCGTCCAGGACACGAAGTCACCCGCCGAGTTCTTGAAGGCGAAGGTGGTCGCCTTGCCGTCGGAGTCGCACTTGCCCTTCTTGGCGACACCCTTGGAGTACGTCGTCGCGACGCTGCCCTCGATGCCCGTGGCCGTGGTGTACGCCTCGGGCTTGCCGATCTTCAGCAGCTTCTTCGAAGCGTTCTTCTGATCGGTGTAGCCGCCGAAGACCCACCACGCGGAGTCGTTGCGCGCCACGTCGCCGGTGTTCTTGGCGCCGCTCTGGCCCTTGGTGCCCGCGGCGGCGAGCGAGGTGTCCTCGGTGCGGCCGTCCTTGTTCGCGTCGGACGTGCACCACTTCTCCTTGAGGAACGCGGGCGCGGACATGCCGATGAGCACGGAGCCGTCGCCCTTCTTGTCGTCCTCGAAGCCGATGAAGGTGCCGGAAGTGCTGACGTTCCAGTTCGGCGGCACGTCGAAGGCGGTGCCCCACTTCGGGTTCACCACGACCTTCCAGCCGGCGATCGTCGCCTTCTCGTCGCCGCCGCCGCGCGGGTCGGCCTCGCTCGGGCTCGCGCTCGCCGACGTGGACGCCGACGCCTTCGGCGACTTGGACGTGTCCCCGCCGGCCTTGTCGTCCGAGTCGCCGTTTCCGCCGAGGACGAGGTAACCGGTGACCCCGGCGGCGATCACGACGACAAGGGCCGCGACGATCGCGGTGATCTTCGTCTTGTTGCCGCCACCGCCGTTGCCGCCGGGCACCTGGGGCGAGCCGAGGGGATCCGACGGCGCTCCCCACTGAGGCTGCCCCGGCTGCTGTCCGTACGGGCCGGGCTGCGGGTACCCCGGTTGCTGGTGTCCCGGCTGCTGATACGGATTCGGCTGCTGGTAACCCGGCTGCTGATACGGGTTCTGGTCCTGCGGATTCTGCTCGCCCCCGGGCGGCTGCTGTCCTGGCCACATGGCTGGTAACGATAGAGGGGCCCCTGACCCGGGTGACACGGCGGTACCCGAAACGACGGCACCGTCGGACCACTTGTCCCATTGATCCCGGCTCGCACCGCATCTGATCCCGGCTCCCGCATCATCTGATGCAGACTCAGGCCGCAGTCGCGTCACCGTCCTTGGCGTCGGCCGGTCCCAACTCAGGCCCCCGTGGGGTCGCCGTGGAGGCGGACGGTGCTGAGGATCTTCAAGATGGTCGCGTCGGGTATCTCGTCCCGGACGCCGGTGGCTCCGTAGAGATTCCACGCCACGAAGTCGCCCGCGGAGTTCTTGAATCCGAACGTGACAGCCTTGCCGTCGCTCGCGCACTTCCCCTTCCGGGGCGTGTTCTCGGACCTGGCCCAGGCGACGCTCCCGGTGATGCCCGAGGCGGTGGTGTACGGCTCGGCCTTCTTGTCGAAACTCAGACTCTTCTTGTCCGGCTGCGTGTAGCCGCCGTAGACCCACCACGGGACCTGGTTCACGGCGACCTCGTCGGTGCTCTTCGCTCCGCTCGCGCCCTTGGTGCCCGCGGCGCCGAGCGCGGTGTCCTCCGTGCGGCCGTCCTTGTCGCCGTCGGCGCTGCACCACTTGGACTTGAAGTAGGCGGGCGCCGACATCATGATCAGCGGCTTGTCGTCGGCCTTCGCGTCGTGCTTCTCGAACCCGATCGACGTGCCCGGCGAGGCCACCTCCCAGTCCGCGGGGACGTCGAAGGCCGTGCCCCACTTCGGGTTGACGACGGCCTTCCAGCCGGGGACGGTCGGCTGCTCGGCGGCCCCGCCGCGCGGGTCGCCGTCGGACGGGGAGGCGCCCGGGCCCTTCGGGGCGTTCGCCGAGGGCGTCGGGCCCGTGCCCTTGTGGCCGTCGCCGGCCCGGTCGTCCTTGCCGCCGCCGAGCAGGAGCGCGCCGGTCACTCCTGCGGCCACGACCACCGCGGTGGCCGCCACGATCGCGATCACCTTCGTCCGGTTCCCGTTTCCCCGCGGCGGCTCGGGCGCTCCCGCGGGAGCGGTGGCACCCCACGGCTGCTGCCCGGGCCGCGTTCCGTACGGGCCGGGCTGCTGCGGGCCTCCCGGCTGCTGTCCGTACGGGCCCGGCTGCGGTTGCCCCGCCTGCTGGTGTCCGGGCTGCTGATACGGGTTCGGCTGCTGGTACCCCGGCTGCTGGTAGGGGTTCTGCCCCTGCGGGTGCTGTCCCTGCGTCCGCTGTTCCTGCGGGATCTGCCTCTGCGGGTTCTGCCCCTGCGGGTTCTGCTCGCCTCCGGGCGCCTGCTGTCCTGGCCACATGGGCAGTCACGTTAGTGGCGCCTGTGAAACGTTTCTGTCACCGCGTTTCGTCAGGCCTGTACCGGAGTACGGCTCCGCGTGTGCGGGGACCGCTGGGGGACTGCTGCGGGGGCTGATCGACTTCGGCGCCAGGTCGAGGGGCTGGTCAAGGATTGCTACCCATGGGTAACATCGTCGTATGAGCGCAGACCAGATGACGATCGGCGAGATGCTCGCCGCGACCGTGCCGATGGCCCGGACCCTGAACCTCGAGTTCGTGGAGACCACTCCGGAGAAGGCCGTCGTGGCGCTCCCGGACCACGGCGACTTCCACAACCATGTCGGCGGACCGCACGCCGGAGCCATGTTCACGCTGGGGGAGTCGGCGAGCGGGGCCATCGTGCTCGCCGCCTTCGGGGACCAGCTCTCCCGCGCCGTGCCGCTCGCGGTCAGCGCCGAGATCGCGTACAAGAAGCTCGCGATGGGCCCCGTCACGGCCACCGCCACGCTCGGACGGCCCGCCGCCGACGTCGTCGCCGAGCTCGACGCCGGCCGGCGCCCCGAGTTCCCCGTCGCCATCGCCATCCAGCGCGGTGACGGCGCGGTGACCGGCGAGATGACCGTTATCTGGACCCTCCGCCCGAACGGCTGAGACCGACGTCACCCACAGGGCCCTGACCGGGAGTACGAGCCGGTCGGGGCCCTGGGCCGTTTCCGCAGAAGTGTCGCCCGCCCGGCGATGCCTGGCACGCCCCAGGCCGCCGCCGGTCATCTTCAGCCGCGCGGCACTCGAATGCTCACCGTCTGGGTGACCCGGGTGCAGAGCCGGTGCCCGTCGTCCTCGATGTCGCATTCCACGACCGCCGTGTCGCGTCCCAGCCGCAGCACGCGGGCCTTCGCGTACGCGGCTCCCTCGCGTACCGGCCGCAGGAAGTGCGTGGTCGAGGTGGTGGTGGCAGGGACCGCGCCCGCGGGGCCGTTCAGCGCGGCGCACACCGCCGAGGCGACGTCGGCCAGGCCCATCAGCGCGCCCCCGTGCAACCCGCCTCCCGCGGTGGACAGTTCGGGCACGAAATCGAGTTCAGCGTCCACTCCCTCGGCGGACAGAGCCGTGAAGCGAACGCCGAGGGTCCTGGCGTAGGGGGCCATCGCGTAGATGTCGTCGGCGGTGACGGTCACATCGTGCTCCTTATGGGAACGGCGGGACGCAAGTCGGTGATCCTTTCTATCAACTCCCGTGCCGCCAGGGGGCGTTCCGGCGGTGCGGAATGTGTGCGCGATCCGGTCGTCCGCCGCGCCGGCGTGCCGGACGCCAATCGTGCGGCGATCACAACGCGTCGTTCAGCTCACTGCCACTGCCCGGTCATGGCCGGTCACCACCGTGCCTCCTGAGACCGATCCCGCTCACCTGGAGGGCACATGGGCACGGCAGGACAGCAGAACGGGCCGGACAGACGGGCGTTGCTGCGCGCGGCGGTCGCCGTCCCGGCGGCCGGCGCGGCGACGGCGGCCTTCGAGACGGCCCCGGCACGGGCCGCGACCACGGGCGGAGGAGGCCGGTTCGACACCGAGAGCCCGCGCTTCGCGCTGGCCGTGCTTCCCGACACGCAGTACCTCTTCGACGCCGACAACGCGGACCCGGAGCCGCTGCGGGAGACCTTCCGGTACCTCGTCGCGGAGCGGGCCGAGGCCAACATCGCCTTCATGACGCACCTCGGCGATGTCACCGAACACGGCACCGAGGACGAGATCGGACGCGCCGCCGACACCTTCCGCACCCTGCACGGCAAGGTCCCCTACAGCGTTCTGGCCGGCAACCACGACATCCCGTCGTCCACCGACGACCAGCGCGGAGACACGGCCTACCTGGCCGCGTTCGGCCCCGAGCGCTACGCCTCCATGCCCACCTTCCGCGGTGCCTCTCCCGACGGCTACAACAGCTACCACGTGCTGCGCGCCGCCGGCCGGGAGTGGCTGGTGCTCGCCCTGGACTGGCGGGTGTCGGACAAGGGGCTGCGCTGGGCCCAGGGTGTCCTGGACGCGCATCCGACGCTTCCCGCCGTCCTCACCACACACGACATCGCGTGGTCGGACGACGACGGCAAGGCCCAGCTCTCCGACAACGGCAAGCGGCTGTGGGACGGGCTCGTCCGCGGCAACGACCAGATCTTCCTCGCCCTCGGCGGCCACTACTGGCCACCCGGGCGCACGGTCCTGACCAACGACGACGACAACGATGTCCACGTCCACATCACCAACTACCAGGACCGCTACTACGGCGGCGCCGGGATGATCCGGACCTACTCCTTCGACCTGGCCAGGGGCGTCATCGACGTGGAGACGTTCGCGCCGTGGTTCCTCGCCCGCGACCCGGGGAAGCGGACTCCGCTGGAGGCCGAGACGATCGAACTGACCGGCCCTGTCGACCGGTTCGGTCTGCGCATCGACTTCGACGAGCGGTTCGGGGGTTTCGCGCCCGTCGTCCCGCCGAAGCCGCGCCCCGCCTCCGCCGTGATGCCGCACGGCACGGTGGCCTACTGGCGCTTCGACGTCTCCGGGACGGCGACGGGCGCTCCCGTCGAGGACGGTACGGTCGTACGGGACCTCACGGGCCACGGGAACGACCTGACCGTGAGCCGGCTGCACGCGAGCGGCCCGGCCGCCCTGACCTGGTCGGCGGACCACCACCCGGGCCAGCCCGCCCACGCGAGCCTCCGCTTCGACGGCGGGAAGGGCCCCGACCGCGGCGCCATCCTGACGACGCGGGCCGGGGCCGCCCTGAACAGCGCGAAGTTCACCCGGGGCTACACCATCGAGACGTTCCTCAAACTGCCGGACCCCTTCGAGGGCGACCACGCCTGGATGGGCATCCTGAGCTGGGAGGGCCGCAACGGCGACGCGGGCAAGACGACCGGCTGGTCCCCGCTGGAGCCCACCTGCAGCCTCAATCTGTCGCCGGAGCGGTTCCTGCAGTTCGTCGTGTATCCGGAGCGGCAGGACGCCGACCCGACCTCGTGGAGCCACGCGCTCCCGGTCGGCCGGTGGACCCATGTCGCCGTCGTGAACGACGGCCGCCGCACCGTGCTCTACGTCGACGGCTCGAAGATCGCCCGCAACCCCGCACAGCCGTCCACCGGGATCGCGACGCTCGGCAAGCCCTTCGTCATCGGTGCCACCCAGTTCGACGAGAGCTTCGGTCAGGGCTTCTACGGCTGGATCGGCGACACCCGTGTCGTCGACCACGCCCTTCCCGCGCGGGACTTCCTCAAGCCTCTGTCCTAGAGCACCTGTTCCCTTCCGGCCGTCCATGCCCGACCCTGGGGCTTGGGGGGGGGGCGGGGCGCGCCCCGCTCGCCGCGCGGGGGGGGGGGCTCGGGGTGGGGAGGCGGGGGTTTGTGAGGG